>CAYIIA010000030.1:0-8585 GCA_964363385.1 uncultured Gammaproteobacteria bacterium | reverse complement strand
GAAACCCAAAAGACAGGCATTGTGGATTCCTGCGGCCTGGAAATATTTAAAAGCCACCAAGTAAAGGAGAGAGGAGCCGGAAGGGACAAGAACGGATTCAGTTCAGAAGAAGAAGTGTTCGGTTTAAGCGGCGCTCTGGCGATGTACCGAAGGGAAGCTTTGCAAGACGTTCTTCTTAAAACCAAAAGGAATCCGGAAGGAGAGTGTTTTGACGAGGATTTTTTCTTTTACAAAGAAGACATAGATCTGGCTTGGAGAATGAGGCTGAGAAGTTGGAAAGCTTTGTTTCTGCCTGAGGCGGAAGCATACCACGTCAGAGCTCTTAAAGAATCCGGTTTTTCCTGGAAACAGAAATTAAAGGCGAAAAAAGAGCAAAGCTCTTCAGCTAAGTATTATTCTTTCCGCAACCATTCCTGGATTATGGTTAAAAATGAATTTGGGAACAATGTTTTAAAATGTTTTTTCCCCATCTTCTTTTTCGAGTTGAAAAGATTTTTTTACGCCTTATTCCTGGATTGGTTTTTGCTTAAAGCCGGGTTTGCTTCTTTGGCCGGCTGGTCGAAAATGCTGGAAAAAAGGAAGATTATTTTTAAAAGGCTGGAAGTGGATGATTTAGAGATCAGTAAATGGTTCAAATAATATGCAGATATCCATAATCATCAACAACTACAAGACCAGAGGGCTTTTGAAACAATGCCTGAACGGGATTTATAAATATCCGCCCAAGGCGGAATTCGAAATCATTGTCGTTGACAATAATTCTCAAGACGGCACCGTGGAAATGATTAAAGCCAGATTTCCCCAGGTTAAGCTCATAGACCCCGGGGAGAATTTGGGACACCACAAAGGGAACAATCTGGGAATAAGAAATTCGACTGGCAAACACATCTTGATTCTGAACACGGATATCGCCGTTTTAGACGATGCCATCGACCAGATGCATGATTTTATGGAAGCGCATCCCCAGATCGCGTTCCTGGGGCCTAAATTAAAAAACCCGGACGGATCGGTCCAATCCTCGTGCATGCGTTTTCCCACCCGGTTTGTGCCCATTTACCGCCGCACTTTCCTGGGCCGTCTGCCTTTTGCCAAAAAGGAAATAGATCGTTACCTTATGAAGGATTTCGACCATGGCGCCACAAGGCCGGTGGATTGGATCCTGGGCGCCTGCGTCATGGTCAGGCGCGAAGCCACGGAGAAGGTCGGTTTAATGGACGAAGAGCTGTTCATGTATTTCGGCGATGTGGCCTGGTGCCTTAAGTTTTGGGCGGCCGGCTACCAAGTCTGGTATCTGGCAGATGCGGAGATTGTCCACTACCATAAAAGGGAATCCGCCCAGAGCGGGCTTTTTTCCAAGGTTTTTTGGATCCATATAATGGATTGGTTAAAATACTTAAAAAAATATTCCAAACAATATGATTTGGTTCAAAAAAAAGAGGCTGAGTCTGGGGACAGTCATAAGTAATATGGAAGAGAGCGCGGAACAATTCCTCCGGCCCAAGAGATTCAATTGGAAAATGTTCTTAACGGTTTCTTTGCTGGCGGTCTTGGTTCTGTTCTTGATTTTCTTCATCCCGGCTTTAATCAGCGGCGGACTAATCGCCAGCCATGCGTTTAAGATCGCTAAAAATGGACAGAATCTGGCTGCGGTCGCCGGAGAGAATGATTGGCGGCAAGCAAAGGATGATTTAGGAAAGATTAAAAATGATCTGCAAGGAATCGGTTATGACTTGAATTTCGCTGTTCCCATATCCTTGGTCCCGCCGTTTAACAAGCCGGTAAAAACCATGCGCCAGATGATTGACGCCACCGTGGATCTGATTTCCAGTTATGACGAAGCTTTGACTGTGGTCATAGCCGCCAACCAGGGCTTAAGCCAGGAAGATCTGGCCGCCGGACTTTCCAGCGCCAACTACCGCAAGAATATATTAAAAGCCATCGGCGACAACCAGGACAAGATTTTCCGGATCCAGCAGGACATTAATGATTCCAAAACTAAATTGGAAAATATCCCGACCAATGATTTGAGCGGAATTTTCCAAAGCCAGATCGTGTTTTTAAACGATATCCTGACTCAAGCCGTGGCTAACACGGATACGGCTCTGCCCATCATGGCCAATCTGCCTCGGATCATGGGCTACCAAAAGGAAAGGAATTACCTTTTGCTTTTCCAAAACAATATGGAGATGAGGCCGACCGGAGGATTTATTGGTTCTTACGGCTTGGTGAAGATAAAAGACGGAGAAATTAAGAGCGTTTTCACGGATGATGTTTACAATTTAGATAGACTATCCGAGGGTAAGATGAAGGTCTTGGCGCCGGAACCGATGCTTAAGTACAACAACCAGAAGTACTGGTATTTGAGGGATGCGAACTGGTCTCCGGATTGGCCGGCTTCGGCCAAGCAGATCCTCTGGTTTTTCAATGCGGAAAGGAAGAACGCGGGACTGCCGGTTCAGAAACTGGACGGGATCATCGCCATTACGCCGGAGTTCATTGCCAACCTTATCGGCGTGGTAGGAGACCTGGAAGCCAGAGGCGTGGTTTTCAACGAAAAGAATTTCGCCATGGAATTGGAACAGTTCGTCGAGTTTGACTACGTCTCCCACGGCCTGAAGGAAACAGAAAGAAAATCCATCATCGGGACATTGACTGGCATGATAATCCAGAAAGCTTACGATCTCCCGGCTAAGGATAAGCTCAAGCTCTGGTTGGCATTCAAGGAAAACATTGATCAGAAGAATATCCTGGTGTATTTAGTGGATCTGGAAAGCCAGGAATATTTCGACCAGAAAAATTGGTCCGGACAAGTGAAGCGATTCGAAGGGGATTATATCATGGTCGTAGACAGCAATCTGGCGGCTTTAAAAACAGATTCAATCATGAAAAAATCCCTGGCTTACCGGTTGAGAGTGGATGACAAAGGAGATTTAATCGCCACCTTGACTCTGACTTACGGGCATCAAAGCAAAGTGATTCCCGGACTCATTTCCCGCTACCGGGATTATGTCCGGGTGTATGTGCCTGAAGGAACTTGGTTTTTAAGAGCGTCTTTAACCGACGTAAACGGAACCAAGAATCTGGAAATTCTCAAGGATCTGGCCATTGGCAATGAATTAGGCAAGAGATACGGCGCCACCTTTTTTACCGTCGAGCCGGGAAAGGCTACAGCCCTGTCTTTAGAGTATCGTTTGCCGGAAAGCATTAAAAAACAGTATCAGGACGGGGTTTACAAGCTCCTGGTCCAAAAACAGCCCGGTACGATTAGACATAATTTCGGAATTGATTTAGGATTTGGTAAGTACATCAGCGCCTACCATGCAGACAGCCTGCCTTCAACCAACAAGGGCAAGAACTTGGGTTGGCAGACAGATCTCAGTGCAGACCGGGAGTTTCAAATTAAATTTTAAATCCATGTTTTTAAGAAGAATCGGCATAGACCTGGGAACCACGAACGTCCTAGTCCATGTGCCTAAAAAAGGAGTCGTTATCAACGAGCCGTCGGTGGTGGCTATTTCCAGTGTGGACAAAAAGATCATTGCTGTCGGGATTGAAGCCAAGGAAATGCTCGGACGCACCCCGGACACCATCATTGCCTGCAAACCCTTGAAAGAGGGCGTTATTGCGGATTACAAAACCACGGAAGCGATGCTTCGGTATTTCATCAATAAAGCTCTGGGCGGAGTCAGATTATTCCGTCCCGAGGTCATGGTGGCCGTCCCGGCGGGAATAACCTCTACGGAAAGAAGGGCTGTCATTGATGCTACCATTGCCGCCGGCGCTAAAGCGGCTTACATCATCAAAGAACCAATCGTTGCCGCTATCGGCGCCAATATTCCCATTGGATCCGCTTCCGGACACATGATCATCGACATCGGCGGAGGCACTTCGGAGATCGCCGTCATTTCCTTGGGCGGAATCGTGGCTTCCACCTCAGTCAGAATAGGAGGCAATAAATTCGACGCCGCCATCTCAGAATACATCAGAAGGAAATACGGGCTGGCTATCGGAGAAAGGACGGCGGAAGAAATCAAGATCACGATCGGATCCGCTCTCCATCTGGCGGAAAAATTGGAAATGGAAATCAGAGGCCGGGACATGATAACCGGCTTGCCCAAGACTATCACCGCGACCTCAGACGATGTCACCGACGCCATCCAAGCTGAACTGGAAGGCATTGTGGCCGCAGTCAAGAACGTGTTGCACAAGACGCCACCGGAACTATCCGCTGACATCATAGACAAGGGCGTGGTCATGTCCGGCGGTTCCAGCATGCTTCGGAACATAGACAAGCTGATCACCCAAGCGACTGAGATCTCCGCTTACGTGGCGGACGAGCCGCTTTTCTGCGTGGCCAAGGGCACGGGCATTGCTTTGGAAAATCTGGACAGCTACAAGAGAAGCATTTTAGCGACGAAATAATGGAAAAATACAATCTAAACTGCTTGAGGCGGTTGGAAGCCGAGAGCATACAGATCATCAGGGAAGTGGCGGCCGAGTTCAAAAACCCGGTCCTTTTGTATTCCATTGGCAAGGACTCATCCGTGCTTCTAAGGCTCTGTCAGAAAGCTTTTTTTCCGGCCCGGATTCCTTTTCCTCTGCTCCACATAGATACGGGATTCAAGTTCAAGGAAATGATTGGATTCCGGGATTATGTGGTTCAAAAATTCGATCTGAGGTTAATTGTGGAAAAGAACGAATCGCCGGAAGCTTTGTCTTTCCAAGCGGAAGAAGCCCATACTGACAATTACATCTACCACAAAAAAACCAAACCGCTTTTAGAAGCGATTAGCAAATATGCTTTCGATGCGGCCATAGGCGGTTCCCGTCGGGAAGAAGAAAAAGCCAGAGCCAAAGAAAGGATTTTTTCCCTCCGGAAAGAAATGGGCGGCTGGGATCCCAAGAACCAGAGGCCGGAACTCTGGCATCTGTACAATTCTAAATTAAACGAAAAAGAAACCATGAGAGTCTTTCCTTTGTCCAACTGGACCGAAGCGGATATCTGGGCATACATCATGTACGAAAAGATTGAAATCGTGCCTTTGTATTTTTCCCAGAAAAGGCAGGTCGTTAAGAGGAACAATGTCTGGCTGAGGCTGGATGAGTTTGTCCAACCTAAGGAAGGGGAGGATATTATTGAAATGATCTGCCGTTACCGGACTCTGGGCTGTTCGCCTTCCACCGGCGCCGTGCCTTCCACTGCCTCCAATCTGGAAGAGATTTTAATGGAAGTCATGTCTGCGGATTATTCCGAGAGAGAGAACCGGGCCATAGACGGGACGTCGGAAACCTCCATGGAAAACAAAAAAAAGGAAGGATACTTTTAAATGGAAAACAAAACGTACAATCCGGATCTGGAGCTTTTGAAGCTGGTCATTGCCGGCAGTGTTGACGACGGCAAATCTTCGCTTATCGGAAGATTGTTTTTCGACTTGGATGAAATCTACCAGGATCAATTGGAAGCCTTGGAAAAAACCAGTTTGAAACAAGGATTTTCGGAAATAGACCTTTCTCTTTTTACCGACGGTCTCTCGGCGGAAAGAGAACAGAAAATAACCATCGACGTGGCTTACCGGTATTTCTCCACCAAGAAAAGGAGATTCATCATCGCCGATGTTCCCGGCCATGAGCAGTACACCAAGAACATGGCAACCGGCGCTTCCAATGCGGATGCCGCCTTGATCCTCGCAGATGCCAGGAAAGGACTGCTCATCCAATCCAAAAGGCATCTTTTCTTGGCGGCTCTTTTCGGGATCCGGCATGTGCTAGTCGTTGTCAATAAAATGGATCTAGTGGATTACAGCGAGTCTGTCTTTGGGGATATTAAAAAAGATTTTTCCGAGTTTGCCGCCAAACTGAACATCCCGGATTTCCAATTCATTCCTGTTTCCGCGGTCAAGGGAGACATGGTGGTGGCAAGAGGAGAGAATTTGAACTGGTATCAGGGCCCGACGGTTTTAAGCTATTTGGAAAGTTTGGAAATTCTAAGCGGACAGGATCTGGTCAATTTCCGTTTTCCGGTCCAGATCGTCCTAAGACCGAACCAGGATTTCCGGGGGTATGCCGGAACGATCATTGGAGGCGCCATCAAAAAAGAGGAAGAGGTATTAATCCTGCCTTCGAACAGAAAAACAAAAATCAAGAATATCTTTTTAGGGGAGCAGGAAACAGACTATGCGTTCAATCCCCAAGCTGTGGTTTTCTCTCTGACGGACGAAATGGATGTTTCCCGGGGAGACATGCTAGTGAGGGAAAACAATCTGCCTGAGGCGAGTACGGAGATTGAGGCAAATTTGGCTTGGTTTGACGATGAACCCATGAAAGCAGGCAAAATATATCTTTTGAAGCATACGACAAAAACAACGAGATGCTTTGTCAGTGAGTTAGTCAACAAGATCAATATGGAAAATCTGCATCGGGAGAGTGCGTTGGACCTTAATCTGAATGAAATAGGCAAGGTGTATGTTAAAACCACAGAACCATTGATCTTCGACGCTTTCAGCAAGAACCATAACACCGGCAGTTTTGTATTGATTGACGAAAAGACGGGCAGTACCGCGGGGGCGGGGATTATTTTAGACCGAGGAAAAAAGATCGTTAAAGAAACAAAAGGAAAGGGAGCAGTCCTATGGTTCACCGGACTCTCTGGTTCGGGCAAGACGACTATTGCCGACGATCTTTTCAAAAAATTGGAAAATTCGGGAATCAGGAGCGAGAGATTGGACGGAGATTTGATGCGGGAATCCTTGTCCAGGGATTTGGGATTTTCGCCCCAGGACAGGGACAAGAATATCGATCGGGCGTCTTTTGTTTCCGGACTCCTGGCCAGGCACGGCGTCCTGGTCCTGACCACTTTCATTTCTCCGTACTCAAGGCACCGGGGATTGGCCAGAAGCCGAGCAGACAATTTCATTGAGATCTTTGTCAATGCTTCTTTGGAAGAATGCGAGAAAAGGGACGTAAAGGGTTTGTACCAGAAAGCCCGGCAGGGACTAGTGGAGTATTTCACCGGCATCACGGATCCGTACGAAGAGCCTCAAAATCCGGAAATTGAATTAAGGACGGATTTATTGTCTTTGGACGAGTGCGTGGAAAAGATCATGGAGTATCTAAAAGAGAATGATTTAATATGACCATCGCCATTGACGCCTCGCGCGCCAACCGAGATAAAAAAACCGGCACTGAGTGGTATTCCTACCACATCATCCAGGAGCTCAAAAAAATCATTTCCCAGGATGAGGTTTGGCTTTACACTAATTTTCCTCTCAAGAACGGTTTGGAAGATTTACCAAAGAATTTCAAGGAAAAAAGATTGTCCTGGCCTCCTAAATACCTCTGGACTCAGATTAGATTGTGGCGGGATCTCTGGCTGAATCCGCCGGATCTTCTTTTCGTTCCGGCCCACACCATTCCTTTCCTGCCCATTAGGAAGAAAACCAGAGTCGTAGTGACGGTCCATGACGTCGGTTTCAAGAGACTCCCGCGTTTGTACAAGAAGATCCAAGTCATCTACCATGATTGGACCATGAGGAAGATCAGGAGGAGGGCGGATTTAATTCTGACCATCTCGGAGTTTTCCAAAAGAGAAATCATTAATCTGTACAAAGCGGATCCCGAGAAGATAAGAGTAGTTTACTTAGGATATGATCAGAAAAAATATTTTTTCCAGGAGGATGAAGCGGTCTTGAAGAAATATGGTTTGGAAAAACCGTATCTTCTGTACGTCGGCAGATTGGAAATCAAAAAAAACATTCTAAACATCTTCCGCTCCTTTATCTTGGCTAAAAAGCATTTTCCGGAATTAAAACTGGTTTTGGCCGGATCCGGCGGAGACATGTTCGAGAAGATCAAGGAGGTAATCAATACAAACAAGGTGGACACCGAGGTCATCCTGCCTGGATACATTGAAGAAAAAGACCTGCCGGCAGTCATCAGCAGCGCGGAGGTTTTCCTTTTTCCGACTTTGTATGAAGGTTTCGGCCTGCCCATTATCCAAGCCCTGGCTTGCCAAACCCCGGTTTTAACCTCGGATTTGGATCCTCATCGGGAAGTGGGAGGGGATGCCGCGGTTTACGCGGATCCTTCTAGTCCCCAGGCCATGGCTCAGGAGATAATCCAAATCATGAGCAACGTTAAAATTAAAGAAGAATTAAAAGAAAAAGGATTAATCCAAGCTAGGCGGTTTTCTTGGGAGAAAACCGCTAAAGAGATTTGGGAAATCTTTTCTTTTATGTTAAAATAATCATATGAGGAAAGCCGGTTTTGCCTGGGATTTCATCGGCCAGAAGAATGTGGCCGGTTTTCTGGAATCCGCAGTCATCAACCAAAAACTGCACCATGCCTATGTTTTCTTCGGTCCTTCCGGCCTGGGCAAGTTCACTTTGGCCAAGAAGTTCGTGTCATCTTTCTTCTGTCGGACGGCCGGAGGCATTCTTCCTTGCGGAGAGTGCCATGATTGCAGACAGCTGGAAAACGGACTCCACCCGGACGTTTACTTTGTTAAAAGAGGCGCAGATGAAAAAACCGGGAAGCTTAAGAAAGATATTTCAGTTGAGCAGATACGGGATATGAAGGCTCGGTTGCAG
>CAYIIA010000029.1:0-9494 GCA_964363385.1 uncultured Gammaproteobacteria bacterium | reverse complement strand
CTGATTCGTACAATACCTTGATCTGGGAGAGGTATTGCTCTTTGAGACGGAGGCGCTCGGCCAATTCCAAAACCGGGTCTTTTTCCTGTTCTGATTTGGGCGGATGTTCAAATTGGGGCATATGGGAATGAAAAAAGTTTCTTACATGACGGCTTATTTAAAAAATCTACTCCTCCAGGGTGTCGTATATCTGGATCATTGTTCAATCCGTTTAATATGCCACTTAAAAAATTGTTTGAAATAATTCACTGTTTTAGCGTCATAGTTGGAACGCCGTCCTTTAGTCTGGCTGGAAAAAATGCGAGCGACATTTCTGATGCCCAAAATTTCTATCAACTGCCAAATTTCCTTCATGTCGCCATACTTAATGACGCCTTCCACGACAGCCTTTTCATCTAATTTAAGCGGGGCTTTTACATACCACCAAAAACGTTTGTTTTTTGGATAAATTGACTAATACTCATACGACTCCGTTTTAATTTTACCAAATTTTAAGACAAGAATCAACGGTTTCATTCAAAACCGAAATCAAACCAGCGTTTTTTGATAATGAGCGACTATCTCCGAATTCCTTATTAAAACAGTCCTATTTGAAGTAAATGATATCCCTTTATTAGGATCATTTTCAAAACCAACATAGATTATCTTTTTTCCTCTTTTTCTTAATTCTTTTATGGCCGGTTGCAAATCAGAATCAGAACTGGCTAAGACCGCGGTTTCCAAGAGATTATCGCAAACCATAGAGACCATGTCGACCGCAATACGGACGTCAACGCCTTTTTCTTTAAAAATCGTCACTGTCTTTTTCTCTATAAAATGGCACTTTTTGCATTCCATTATTTCCTCCTTGGAATGACCCCTGACACTGCCTGCCATCACCACCTCTAATTTTTGTGATTCACTTTCCAGATGGCTTTTTAGACTTCTGCTTCTTTGAATCAGAATCTTTGATTTTTCCAAAGTGGCAGGATGTTCTTTAATTTTTGCGCTATAAAAAATCTTATTATTGATTTCTATTCCCTGCAAAACTTGATTAAAAAGACCATTAAAATCAAATCTAACCCAATCCAAATTGTCCCTTTCTTTTTCTTTTATGACTCCTTCGATAGAAAGAACGTCCTTAATTCTCTTCTTGAAATTTTCTCCATCAACAAATAATATTACTGACATATATTTTTTTAAAAAACCTCATCGGACCTGAGGGCTGGATGAGGCGTTTATAACTTAATAATATCACTCAACTTGCCCCATGTCAAGTAAAAAATTATCCCCAAGCAATTTTGCTAATTTTAATCAAAATTTCTACTCCCAAGGCTTGTCCTGCCTCACCAAAAGATCCTTGGCCTTGAGAGGCTCAGCCATGACTTCCTTCACGATCTTTTCCATCCTCATGCCTTGCGAGCCCTTAACCAAGACTATATCGCCGGATTCCATCCGATCTTGCAAAAACAATCCCGCCTTCTCCGCGTCCGGAAAAGAAAACACACGATCCTCTCCCAAGCCTTTTTCCGCTTCTGAAGCGATTATCCTCGCTCTTTCCCCGACCGTGATTAAAAAATCTATTTTGTTTGAAGCCATCGACTCCCCTACCTTCCGGTGCGCCTCTTCGGTGTATTCTCCTAATTCCAACATGTCTCCCAAAACCGCCCACCTTCTTCCCGGAATCCTTCCCAGAACCTTCAGAGCGGCCAGAGTGGAATCCGGTCCGGCATTGTATGTATCGTCAATGATAAGAGTCTTTTTAATGCCATCTATTAAATTCATCCTGCCTTTAGGCGCTTTGAAAGATTGCAAGGCCTGGGAGATTTCCATTAGATTCATGCCGTAGATAATCCCTAAAGCCGCGCCGGCCAAAGCCGCATACACTAAATGTTCGCCTAGGATATTCGGCAAAAGGACTGGCATGACATTGCCTTGGTAAATCATCTTGAAACTTATCCCCGCGATTCCCTTTTCCTTTAAATCGTTATGCGAGATATTTATCTCCTGCGCCCTTAGATCCGCCTTTGAACCAAGGCCGTAAGTTAAAACCGGACATTTGACTTGGTCCTTAATTCCCAAGACTAACTCGTTGTCTGCGTTCAAAACCGCCCAGCCGTCTTTGATGCGCGTCACAATCTTGGCTTTTTCTTTGGCAATCCTTTCCACTGTCTTAAAATATTCCAGATGCACCGCCCCGATATTCGCCACCACCCCTATCTTAGGCAAAGCCAGATCCACCAGATAGTCCATATCTCCGGGATGATCCACGGCCATCTCTAAAATTAGAATCTTAGGGTAATCCTGTTTTAAAACTAACAGAAAAAAAGCCTGGAAAAAAACGCCCAGCCATCCCAGGACAGACCTGCCCGGAGAACCGGCGCCAATAATCGTCAGAGGAAGGCCGATCTCATTGTTGTAATTCTTAATGTTCCGCCTGACATTGAATTTGGAAGAAAGCACGGCGAAAACGGCTTCCTTAGTCGAAGTCTTGCCAAAGCTCCCTGTGACCCCTATAATCTCCGGCTTGTATTTCTTTAAAATTTTCTTAGCCAGAAAACGGAGTGTTTTTACCAGTATCTTTTTCATGATTTCGACGCCTCTTTTACAGGCGCATCATGTGGCACATTGTAGTACTGCAGGATGAATTTGGCAATGTCAGCGAAAACCGGAGCTGAACTAATAGCCGCTTCCTGCGAATTCTTAGGTTTGTAAAACACGACGATCATGGCGAACTTGGGATCGGAAAAAGGCGCATAACCCACAAAAGAAACATTGACATTGCCGGAGTATCCGCCGTAAGAACTTGCCACCTGGGCGGTTCCAGTCTTGCCAGCTACCCGGTAGCCGGAAACAGCGGCTCTCTTGGCGTGGCCGTTTTCCACCACGCTCACCAACATTCCGCCCAACACCATAGCGGTTTTCGGGCTAACGATTTGTCCGGCTTCCTGGGGCGAAAAACTCTCCACTTCTCCTTCTGGAGAGATTATCTGCGAAACAATGTACGGCTTCACCATCTTGCCGGCGTTGGCAAAAACCGAATAAGCCCTGACCATCTGCAGCGGCGTGGCCATGATGCCCTGCCCAAAGGAAGCGGTGGCCGCGTAGATATCTCCTTTCAGATCCAAGTTTGAAACCACTCCCGGAGATTCTGTATCTAATTCAATACCGGTCGATTTTCCAAAACCAAAATCCTTTACATACTGAGTAAAAGCCTGTTTCCCGATTTGGTTCATGGCAAAAATGGCGCCGGTGTTGATGGAATTATCCAGAACCTCCACCATAGTGCTCTTGCCGTAAACTTTATCAGCGAAATTCTTGATTTTGTACGGCCCGTACTGGACAAAGCCCGGATCTTCGTAAGTAGTCTCCGGCTCCAGTTTTCCAAGATCCAAAGCTGCCGCCATGGTAATAGGCTTGAAGATAGATCCTGGTTCATAGGCTTGAAAAATCCCAGTGTTGTTGTATATGCTAATATCTTCCACATTGCCGTAATCGTCTGGATCGTAATCCGGAGCGCCGCACATCGCCAGAATGCCTCCGGTCTTGGGATTTATGACTATGGCTGCGCCGGCTTCGGCTTCATACTTCTTCACGCCGTCGGCAATGGCCTGGCAAGCCTTGAATTGTATGGCCCTGTCTAAAGTTAAAATTAAATCCGATCCATCCACTTTTTCCTTTAGAGAATGCTGGCCAATGGCAATGATATTCCCCCAAGGATCCCTTTCCGATCTTAATTCTCCGAACTGCCCGCTTAATATATCGTTAAAATAGCCTTCCAAACCGTAAGTGCCGTTGCGGTCCTCTCCATTAAATCCCCAAAAGCCGAAAACCTGCCCGCCCATGCCTTTTTCCGGATAAAACCGCCAGGTTTCCGGTTTGAAGGCCAAGCCCTTGACTTCCAGGTCTTTAACTTTCCCCATTTGTTCTTCAGACAAACGATGGCGTATGGGTTCATACGGATCTCCTGGTTTTGACAAAGCGGCATTGAACTTTTCAATCTCTAATCCCTTCTGTTCTTCCAACCACTTCTCCCTCCTGATCTGTTTTATCTCCGCCGCCAATTTTGGATTCGTGCTAGTAGCAATATCCTTGAATAATTCCTTTTCCACTTCCTCCATATCTGCTTTTTTTTCAAAACCCAGGATGCCGAAAAGAGCGGCTGCGGTGCTGGAAGCGTCGGTAATATCCTTGGGCACAGCGTAGAGCATGGAGAGTTCCTGGTTGGTCACTAAAGGAAAGAGAGAGGGTTTGCCGTTCCTTTCCTCGACGACGTAGATGGAACCTCTTTCCGGAAAAAGTTTTTGGTAAAGTTCGTGCTGGCCCATGGCCAGAGCTTCGTAGAATCCGCCCTTAAGGATTTGGAGGTCAAAAAGACGAATGACGATGACAATGAAAAAGATCATAAAAAAAACAGCCAGAACTTTAATTCGGCCATAATCGTCAGTGCGACCAAAATAGGTCCTTCTATTCTGCTGCCAACTCATAATTATCTGCTTAAAGCCACCACGGAAGCGCCTGGGACTAAGACTTGGACTTGCCCGCCAGAAACCAAATTAAGGCTATTGGCGTTTTCCATGATGTTGGCCATGGATTGAAGCTCGATATACTGTTTGTTTAATTTTTTGTTTTGTTCGTTTAATTCGCTTACTTTCTGCTGCAAATCCTTGATCTGGTAGCCGGTCATAGCTGTTCTATTAGTCTGGATGAGATAAAAAAATCCGGAGACTGCCGCGCCGGTCACTAGGAAGATCATCAGTTTCTTGGGAGAGAAAAAATTTGCAACGGTCTTTAAAACATTCATCTTGCGGTTCAATTCCGGAAAATGATGATTGCTCTTTTCTTTTTGCCAAAACTTGCACATAGTATTATATCTTCTCCGCGACCCGGAGCTTGGCGCTCCGGCTCCTGGGATTATTTGTCATCTCCTCCTCTGAAGCCGTTACCGGTTTCTTGGTTAAAATATTCACTTTTCCTTTTTTGGCCTGATCTTTAAAGAAATTCTTGACGATCCTATCCTCTCCGCTGTGGAAAGAAATAACGGCCAGCCTTCCTCCTGGAACCAATACTTGCATAGCCTGGGGCAGAGCGAAACGGATGTTGCCGAATTCATCATTGACCGCAATTCTTAAAGCCTGGAAAATCCTGGTGGCTGGATTATGCTTGGACGGTTTTTTAAAATATTTCCGGTATGTTTCCGAGACTAGTTGGACAAGCATGTCAGCCGTCTCGATTTTCCGCCCTGAAGCTCGATTCGCGATGATTTTCTTGGCGATCGGCTTAGACAGCGGTTCTTCACCGTATTCCTTGAATATTTTAATCAACTCTTCCTCATTGCAAGTGGCTAAAATCTCAGCCGCGGTTATCCCCTCTTTCTGATTGAATCTTAAATCCAGAAATCCTTGCCCCTGGAAACTAAATCCACGATCCTGTTCAAGCTGATCTGATGATAGGCCAAGATCCAGTAGTATTCCACAAATTTTGCTAATTCCGGAATCATTGATGATTTTCTTTAAATTTTTGTAATTATCGTTAATTAAGATTAAATTCTTGTTTTTATTAGTTTGGATGGTCTTTTCATCCCAGTCTATGCCTATTACCTTCCCGTCCGGCTTTACTCTCTCTAAAATCGCTAAAGCATGTCCGCCTCCGCCAAAAGTGCCATCTAAAAAATTCTGGCCCGGCTGAGGGTTGAGGAGAGATAAGACTTCTCGCAATAACACCGGCTCATGAATGGGCATACTAAACGCCAAGGTCATTCAAGGCTTCAGCAATATCCCCTAGGTTCTTTTCAGCTTCAGTCTTGTACTGTTCCCACTTGGCTTCATCCCAAATTTCCAAACGGTCATATAATCCGGCGATAATGACATTTTTCTTAAGTCCGGCGTATTTCCTTAAAAAATCAGGCAGAATGAGCCTTCCTTGTCCGTCTATATCCACCTCCATGGCTCCGGCGAGCATTAAGCGGGAGAGAGCTCTGGTATTGGCCCGTCCATCCGGCAAAGCAGCCAATTTCTCGGCTTGCTTGTCCCACTCCTTCTTGGGATACAAAAAAAGACAGTTATCCAGTCCTCTGGTAATAACTGCTTTCTTGAGATCACCTCGAAATTTGGAAGGCACGGCTAACCTGCCCTTGGCATCGATGTTATGTGAATATTGACCGACAAACATAGTTGACTGGAAGAGTTAATCGTGTTGGATTTAAGCACTCTAGGAACAAGTTATCCCCACCTATCCCCACTTCTTGCCTCACATTAGTAATTTTACTCCACTTTTAGGGATGAGTCAACACCTTGTCAAATTAAAAAAATGACCTTGTTTTAGGCCATTTTTTGAACTTTTTTACAAGCAGGTGGAAAAATTGGGGATAAGTTGAGAAGAATGTGTGGCTAATTTAAACATATTTCATTCCTTTTTTATAATGTTCGGCTCTTTGCCGTAGAAAGGCAGCACTAAACCGAATTTCTTTCCAGCAAGTTTCTTTAAAATCTTTCCAACCAGATCTTTGTTATCCTTGAATTCCTTCAAACTAATTCCCACCGCCGGAATTTTTAAAGCATACGCCAAAACATTAGCCGCTGTCACTCCAATCCTTAAAGAAGTAAAGGATCCGGGTCCGGTTACCACCCCTATTCCTTTAATTTTAGCTAGATCAGCCTTGTTTTCCTTTAAAATCAAATCCACTCCATTTAAAAGGTTTTCTGCCTGTCTTTTCTCCCCTTTTATTTTTTTTAATTCCAAATCATTTCCTTTAACTAAGAGAACTTCTGTTTCCGGTCCCGAGGTGTTTAGGATCAGGATCATATAATCTTGGTTTTGTCCACTACGACTAAATTCTTGCCTTCCAAAAGATCATAGATAAATTTGTCAGTCACGTCCCGGCGGTAACGGAAATCTTCCAGAGACATAATGGTGTAATTAATAGCCTGGCCCAGTTCGCGTTCAAATTCGGCAATTAAGGCGTTGAATTTCCTGCGGTTGATCTCCCCCACTGCCAAAAGATCCACTGAAGATTCTTTCTGGCCTACAAAGACGCCGGAAAGCAGGAAGAACTGGATCCGGCCCAACTTTTCCACCTTGTCTGCCAAAGAAGTCTCTAAAATAAGCTGGGCTTTAATCAGTAAAGCCCTAAGTTCATCCGCAAAAACAAAGTTTTGGTTCAGTTTGTAGTACTTTTTGTTGTCTTTCAAGGACTTTTCCACTTCTTTTTCCAAATCATCCTTAGTGCAACAGTTCAAAATCCCGATCCTCTCCAGATTAGCTAGTTCCCGCCTAATGGAATTAAGCTGTAAACCAAGGCTTCTAGTCAACTCCCGGACAAAGAAAAACTTCTCCGGATTGTTTAAAAACAGGCGAAGCAGGAGAACTCTGGTCTTTGAGCCAAAAAGGTGTTCAAGCATAATTTAAAAAAACTTGAAGCTTTAGTCAGGAGTATTGTATAATATATACCAATATGAGTCAATTCACTCCAAGGCTAATTAAGTTCTCCCTGGAAAACGACCCGAACAAAGGTTTTACGTCTGTTTTTGTCGCTCATCCGGACCACAACCTGACTGAGCGCCTTGGCGCTATCTTCGGAATCATTGAACTGACGGATCTGCCGGATTTCTTTGTCACCGGCTTTTTTGAGATCATCCGGGATCTGGAAACCGAATACTACCTTCCCCCGTTAGAGAGCGAATACGGCATGGAAAAAAGATTCGAGGAATGCCTCAAGAGAGCCAACCGGAGGATACACAAAGCTCTTACCGAGTCTATTTCCAAAGTGGATCTGGATAATATCCATGCTCTTTTGGGACTGAGCTACAAAGACAAGATATATCTGAGCCAGATCGGGAACGTCCATGCCTACCTTTTCCACCGCAAGAAAAAACACGATTCCTTGATTGTGAATATTCTTTCCCAGGCCGGAGAAAAAAAACAGAAAGCCAATCCGGAAAAGATGTTTTCCAACATCATTAGCGGGGCTTTAACTCTGAAAGACAATCTTTTTTTCGGCAATGATTCGTTTCTAGAATACTTTTCTCCCAATAACCTCATGAGCCTGGTTTCGGAAAACCCGGCGGCTTTAGCCATTGAACAGTTCGATAAAACCATTTCCGAACAGGGCGCCACGGATAACTTCCTGGGAATCATCATCCAGCCGGAAGAGGTTGAGGAAGAGGAAGCGCCGGCAGTCAGCCGGGTCAAGCCCAGAATCCATGACCGGGAACCCAGCGTGCCTTCGGAGAGCTCCATTAACCGGCTCTTAAACACCCAAGAAAAAACCGAGAGATACCTCATGCCTTCCATGACGCCGAATTGGAAAAAGCTTTTGATTTTACTGGGCATTGGGCTTAACAAGTCAGGAAAGATTGCTTGGAAATACCTGAATATTGGCCTGAAGAAATTAATGGAACTCATCTCTTTGGGACTAAGGAAAATCGGCCAGAAAATGGAAAGAAGATCCGGCCATTGGAACATTGCGCAGAAGGTGGTAAATAAAGCGGAAAATATTGCCAGCCACGCGCCTTTGGAAGGATCTTTTACGGAAAAGGCAAGCCAATGGCTTAACAACCAGATTTCTAAATTCGTTTCTTTGAAAAAACCTTTCCAGATCCTTTTAATCGCAGGCTTTGTCCTGTTCTTCTTTTTCTGCCAGAGCATCGTCTGGCAAGGAGAGAGTTCTTCCCGGGTGACAGCCAGCGGCGCGGATGAGCTGATTACGCAGATTGGAGAAGCTTTAAGCACGGCTGAAGCCCAGAATATCTTCAACGATGAAACCGCGGCCAGAGAATCATTGTCTAAAGCCGAGTCTCTCCTGACTCAACTGCCCGGCCAAAGGAAGTACAACAAGACCAGGGAGGATTTCCAAAACACCATCAAGGAACTGTACCAGAAACTGCAAAAAATGGTTTTTCTGGATAATCCGACCGTAGTGACTGACCTCTTCAGTCAGAACAGCAATGTCCAGGCTCAGGGACTCGCTAAAACGAACAATTTCCTTTTTGTCTTTGACAACCAGAACCAGAACCTTTACCGCGTGGATATTCCTCAGAAGCAAGTCCTGGCTAAGAAGGTTCCGGACGATTTAAAAGATGTTAAAAAAATAGGGGTTTTGGATGACAAGAATGTCTTGCTTCAAAACGGCAACGGCTTTTACCAGTATGCTTGGGACGGAGCGAATAAAAAGGTCCTTTCTGCCTCAGTCAAGGATTTTTCCCTCTACAGCGGAAAGCTCTATACCCTCCAGACGGACAAAAACCAAGTTTACAAGCACTTTCCCTCGGAAGACGGATACAATGCGGGAAGCGCTTGGCTTAAGAGCGGAGAGGACGTTAAAAACGCGGTCAGCCTTTCTGTGGACGGAGGCCTCTTCCTGCTCAGAGATAATGGCGAGATTGATTATTTCATGTCCGGAAAGAAACAAAATCTGAAATTTGTCGGTTTAGAACCGGCTATATCCTCTCCGGTCCAGATAGTGGCGGAAGTTGAATCTGCCTAAATCTATGTCTTGGATCCCAAGAACAAGAGGG
>CAYIIA010000028.1:0-9668 GCA_964363385.1 uncultured Gammaproteobacteria bacterium | reverse complement strand
ACGTGTTTCAGGAGCTCACTAAATGGAAGGGGCGCTGGGGCATGATCGGCGCAAAGGTAATGGACAGTCCTCTAGGCGTGCCAGTTCCTTGGCATACGGCTAAAAAGCTTGGGGGTGACGATAAAAGCGGATTATGGGCTAAACTAGGAGATTTTGTAAAAGATGAAATCCTTGGGGTTCATGTTTTTGGCATGAAAATCATAACCGACGAAGATCCGGAATACGGAAAGCAATTTTCAGACACTAATTCAGACAGAAATGGCAACATCTTAGGAGCGACGTGGTTCTTGAATTCAGGCGATGTTTACGGTTCCGGCGTTTTGGGAAAATTCAAGGTTAACTTCAAAGTGCCTTATTGCACAAAATTGGTGCAGGTAGTGACTGCCGGAGGAAAGAATAAAGCTTGGTCCAGCCGGGTGGCTGAAGGTTCGGCTTATGTTTCATCAACAAAAGGCTGTAATTTCTCAAACGCCACCAGCACTAATAAAGGGTCAAAAGCAGAGTGTCTTTATGATGTTTTGTATGGTCGAAACGACAAGTATACCGGATCAGATCCTCAGAACAGTCAGGAAAAAACTCCTATCACTTATAACTCGGATTATCCGCCGTTCGGCGCTGCCGTGGCTCCGGGGAATGCCCAGTATCCAACAGAATGGAACAGCCGGGAGACAAAAAAGATTTATCCATTATTATATGAACCGTCTCAAACCTCTTTGCCTAAACCATACCAATCAAGAATGGGAGAACCGATCTTAACCACCAGCAATGATCTACTGGATTTAAACGATGCCGACGGCGTAATGAGTTTGTTTGCAAAATCGTACGGCACTTGGGAATGGAAAGATGACGATAATAATAATGGAACCATAGGTGTTGGCAGTTATGTAGCTTCAAACAGCGGCAATTGGAATCTGCCCACAGAAGATTGTTCTTCCCGTCCGATTAACACAGAAAACGAATTTTGCCGAGTCAAGCCTTTAATCACTAACGCTTTATTCAATCCATCAACGTTACACGCTAACGGCGCCACGGAATTGAAATTCAACGCCACCATAGACAGGGATCAACTGCCTTTGACCGGATACAGCGTTAATTGGGGGGACGGCACGCCACCTACGAATTATTCCAGCGTGGCCTTGGAGAATAGATCTAATATCAATAATCCTTTGAAACTTTACCATTTCTATGATTATTGGCAGATGCTGAAATTAAGCGGTTCAAATGTTTGTTATGCCAATAATCCTAATTCCTGCTGCGGCGTCAAGGCGGATAGTGTTAGTAGCGCTTTCTGCCGGGCCATAGTGACTATTACGGTCAAGGATAATTGGGGGGCCATTCAGACACAGACACAACCCGTAGAAGTTTACAAAAAATAATGAAGTCCGGATTTAAAAAACTCATCATTGTTTTGGTTCTCGCGCTGATAGTGGCGGGAGGGGTTTTGGGCGGGATTAATATTGTTAAAGCACAACCTCAAGGAGACGGTCATACTTTTACCACAGGTGGTTCGGCACCAGGACAACAGGGAGTTCTTAGTCCGGAGGCTACAAAGTTAACGTCAGAGCCTCCCTCCTCAGATAAAATCACCAACTTCCTAGCCTGGATCGTCTACAATGTCGCTTGGTTCTTTAGTTGGCTGGTCAGTCTTTTAATACAGGTTTTAGTCAAAGTCGCCAATTACAATAATTTTCTTAATTTAGGGATAGTTAACAATGGCTGGAGGATAGTCAGGGATATTTGCAATAATTTTTTCATTATCATGCTTCTGATCATCTCCGTAGGCACTATCCTCCGCCTTCAAAATTATTCATACAGACAGCTTCTGCCCAAGCTTTTAATCGTTGCGGTTTTAATCAACTTCTCCAAGCTTTTCACCGGCATCCTCATAGACTTCTCCCAGGTATTCATGCTTACTTTCGCCAGCACCCTTCAAGCAGCAGGAGGAGGCGTCATTCTGCAAGCTTTAGGTTTGAGCAATCTTTACCAGACCAGTGATCAATTTTCTCAGAGCATGAATGACGATCCGGCCGCTGGTTTTGGAGATGTGCTTTTAGCCGTATTCTTCGCCCTGATCGTTTCTGTGGTTTCAGCCGTCGTCATCCTTGTAATCATCATCGTTCTCCTCTACCGTATTGTCATGCTTTGGTTCTTGATCATCCTTTCCCCGGCCGCATATCTGCTATCTGCCTGGCCTCAAGGCAAGGGGTATTCAAGTCAATGGTGGGGCGAATTAACCAAATATCTCATCGCCGGTCCGGTCATGCTTTTCTTCGTGTACCTGGCTTTTTTCAGCGGCAGCGCGGTAGTGACCGAAGGACAAGGAGTCAATGTGGGCGCTGGAGGTTTGGGATTGGATAGCGCGCCGGTCGTTACCACGCCGGCTGGGTCTGGAGAAGAAGTTGAAAGGGTGGCCGGATTCTCCAAAATGATGAGCACGGAAGGCGTCTTCAACCTCATAATCGTCCTTGGCTTGCTGGTCGGCAGCCTGATCATGGGCCAGAAGATAGGGGGAGCGGGAATGTCTTGGGCCGGGACAGGCATGGGATTTTTAAAGAAAGCCGGGAAAGCTTCCACGCTTGGATTAGGTAGGAAGGTTGGAGGGAAGGTTGGAGGCTTGGCTTTGGGTGGAGCTAGGATTGCCGGTATTGCTCCAAGACTTGCGATAGGAGCTCTTGGCAGAACAACACTTGGTCAAACAGTCGGTTCGGTTGTGGGGGCTGTTAGGCGCGGACAGGTCAGACAGGCTAGTGTTGCGGCTGGAGGTGGCGTTGTAGGCGCTACGGCTGGAGCGGCGGCAATGGTTGGTTATCTAGCTAACATCGCTAATCTTTTAAGAGAAAAAAGACAGGAAAATAATAATAGAATGGATGCCGCGGCTCAGGCAGATAAGGGCGCGAGAATAAATAGGAATAACGAAGATCATGATTGGGATGATAAATTAGGGGCGTATATAGGTGTAACAAGTGGAAATAAATTAAGAGACGGCGATGGGAATTTGGAAAGCCGATTTGGAAATTACAAGGACAATCAAGGAAATGTTTATCGTCGCAGGAATGAGAGCGATAATAAATATTACAAAGTTAATGATAAAGGTGACTTTATCGATGGCAGCGGCAATATCATAAATGATGCCGATCTAGGATCGGGTAAGGGTTTAACGGCGGCAAAGAAAGTTTCCGGCTTTGGCGATGTAAAGGCAATGAGCTCCTTTGGTCAGGACTTATGGACTGCTTGGTCTAATAATAGAAATAAGAGTTGGCACGCTAAAGACGTGGCAGAGAATGAAAAGATAGAAAAAATCCAGAAAGATTATGATGGTATGACTAGCGCGATGCTGGGTCGGTTGTTGGATATGGAAACGGACAGCAATAAAAGGATGGCAATCTCCATGACTTTAGCGATTAAGAGTGGATTTAAAGACGCAAAACAAGTCAATGCCGCTAAAGATGCTCTGTCTAGTAATTCAGTGCTTTTAAAGTCCTTCAATGAAAAAATGAATAAGAAGGATATGGTTCTAAATAACACTAGAAAAGATGGCACATTAGACCAAAATGCGGTTAAGAGACTAATAGCCGATGGCGATGCTAAGTGGTCCGAACAGAAGACTTCCCAATTAAATAAGGAAGCATTAACTGTGATGGCGGATCAATTAGGCCCCAAGTTCCATTCCACGCTTGAAGATATGATGAAAACCTCCAAAGACAAGAGCAATGTCCAGGCCGCTTTAGAACAAAATTTAGATAGCAGAGGAATGACCGGGGCAGACATGAGTATCAGAAAGTCAGCCGCAGCAATTTCCGGCAATTGGAATAAGTCATTTACGGATTCATCCGGCAATATCAATCATAAGGAAATGAGAAATGCCATGAGCAAGGTTTCCAAAGCAAAAGTATTTTCTAGTGTGAATGATGCGGATTTAGGCAGTGACGATTTTGCCGTGAATATGGCTAGCTCGCTCAGCATTAAAGCATTCAATCAGATGTATAGAAGCGACGATATGGAGCCGGCTAAATTACAAAAATATGCTGATGCTGTACAGTTGGTCGCCAATATGCATGATGGCGACCGCACATCTACTGGCCAACCAGTGACCAAATCAGAAATTGATGCGGCTAAGAACTTGCTAACCCAGATCAGATCAACTCCGGGCCTAGGAAGCTTCGCGCCATAATCCAAACCTATGACTTCAAAAAACATATTTTCCAATCTTCCTCTGGAAATCCAGGATGCCATCTTTTCTGAAGCGGTTGTTGGCATTAACCAGGAAATTTCCAAGAGGTTCAATTTAACCGAAGACGGTCTGGTTAAGATCGGCAATCTGTTGGCAGATCTTTTCTTGAAAAAGACGGAGATAAGCAGTCTGATCGCCAGGATTAAAACAGATCTTAATCTTGCAGACGATCAAGCTAAAGCCATGGCTTTAGAGATGGCAGGCCGTGAGCTTCTGGCCTTTGACCAGTATTTCTCAGGCCAGGTGGATAATTTCCTTAAGTCAATCGGAGCAAAACCTTCAGAGTACCAGAAAGACGCGCAGATCATGGAGTCAGCCGTAAAACAGGCGGAGACAGACAGGATCAAAGAAGCTAAGGAAGATGAGGATCTCAAAGAGCCGGTGGTAATAAAAAAAGCGGAGCCAGTGAAATTCGTGGAATCGGATGAAAAAGAAGAAGTGAAGTCAGCGGCGGAAGTTTTCCAAAAGAACCTCATAGATTTGTTTTTAGCAGAGAGTGATGAGTCTAAAGCGATTTTAGACGATTACAACGGGATTCTAATCGGTCTCATGGAAAAATCCCCGGCTTTCAAGAAGAATCTGGAGGATGCGCTTTACCAGAACCAAGAAATTCTGACTTCAGGCAAAATCAGGTTGGAAGGAAAGATGGTTGATCCGACGATCAGTAACTGGCTAAAGGATTTCATCGATAAGAACGGCAGCAACTTTTTTGACCAGATAAAACTCTCGGAATATGTGATTAATTCAGAAAACGCAAAAGATCTCAAAGAAGAGGAAAGGAAGCTTTTGACCAAACTCCTGACTCTTTACCGCAATGTTAAATTTTTTCCGTCCGGCTTGGTTAATCTGCCGGTAGAAGAGTGGGAGGTCATTCCTTTAGAGAGAGGATCAGAGATGGAGGCTCCGGAAGCAGAAGAATTAACTCCATTGGAAAGAAAAGCTTTAGCTCAAACAAAATGAATCCAGACAGTCTGAAAAAATTCAAACTCTTGCCTCCAGAGAGAAGGAACGAACTTTCTTCGCCCCAGGTTTTGGGCGAGATTGAAATATTGGAGAGAAAATATAATGCCAGTTTGGCTATGCTTTTCATCTCCCTAGCTGTAGGCGATCTCACCCATGAAACCTTAACCGAGCATCTGGAAAACAATTTTTCCCTGCCAGCCGAGGCTTTAAGCGAAATAAGCCAGAAGCTGTCATCCCTCCTGGGCCGGAAGAAAGAGCCGGTTGTTCCAAGCAAAGCCGGATTTGTAATGTTCACAGATGACGAGGCGGAGATTAAGCATTTCAAATCAAATAGTAGTGAATCTCCAAGCGATTTCAATTCCGCCACAGCTGAAATAATCTCCCGATTCGGGTATAATGAAAATGACGAGATCTTAAGGAGGAGATTGGAGAGTATCGTCATTGCTCGGTTGAGGGATGTCAGAGATGAATTGGAAACTTCGGAAGCTTTGACCAAGAGCCGGAAGATCGGGGGATTGGAATTATCAGAGAGCGAAGCGCAGAGACTCATAAAATTAATCCGGGAAAAATCCGCTAAGCCTTTGGTTAAGACGGAAGTTAAACCATTAATTTTTCCTACGATCAAGAAACCGGCGGAAAAGGTAAGCTTGATTGAAAAAAAAGAACGGGACGGAGGCAAGAATCCGCTAGTGGAGCAAGTGGTGAAGACTGTCCAGGAACGGAAGGAAAATACAAATCTGCCGAATAGGCCGTTACCGATCATTAAGGAAGAAAACGGCCTGCCCGTTATCCAAATGCCGGAAGAAATGATGGTTAAACCCAAGATGACGGATTTAAGGAGCGTTTTGGGAAAACCAGTTTCACCTTTAGTCAAGCCGGAAGAAAAAATCCAGCCTTTGCCTAAGCCGTTTCCCAAAATCTCGGATTTGCCCAAGGCAAAAGTGGAATTAAGAAGCAAACCATCCTTGGATGATGTCAAATTCGTCAAAAAGCTGGTTGGTCCCATTGAGGAGCTTTCCGGCATGACCCTCATAGATTTCCGCCGTCTGGGAGACAAGCCCATGGAGGCGATTATAAAAGTAAAAGAGAAAATCAATTTATTGGAAAAAGATTCGTATAAGAAGAGAATCGAGGGGATTGAAGCCTGGCATAAGAGCGAAGTCAACCGTTTTTACCGCTTACTGGGCCAGACGAGCCTGACAGAAGGGAAAAACGTGGAGGAATTGATCAGCGAACGTCTGCAAGCGCAGAAACCCACGTTGTCTTTGGCGGAATTCGATGCGGTCATGGAATTAAATCGTGATTTAAGATACTAAGATGGAACAGATTACCGTCCCCCAATTTCTGGACGTTGAGGACAAAGTTATCGGACCGATCACGGTACGCCAGTTCATCGAGCTTTTGGTGGCGGGACTGATTATCGTGATTTTCTACAAAGTCTTTGATTTCGCCACCTTTGCGGTTTCCGGTTTAATCGTTTTAGGAATGGTCCTGATCCTCGCTTTCTTCCGTCCCAACGGCCAAGGTTTCCATTATTTTATCTTGAATTTTCTGGTGACTTTAAAAAGGCCGAAGCTGAAAGTTTGGAAAAAACAGTTTACCGATGCTGAATTGAAGCTTTTTATCGCCAAACCGGAAGCCAAGGCATTGCCTTCGACGACAGTTAGGCCGCCAGTCACGGCTTCGCGCCTCTCAGAATTATCATTAATCGTGGATACCGGCGGTGTTTACCGCGGAGAAAACGGAATATAATATGCCAGTAAAAGAAAAAAACCGAAAAGCGACCAAGAAAACTCCACCCACACAGAGAAGCCTGGAAGTCAGGGAAATCAGGGATGATTGCGTCGTCATGAAAGACGGATCGCTTAGAGCAGTGCTCCTGGTTTCCAGCGTTAATTTTGCTTTGAAATCAGAAGATGAGCAGAATGCGGTGATTTCAGCGTACGTGAGCTTTCTAAACACTTTGGAAGGACCAGTCCAGATTCTGATCCAGTCCAGGCAATTAGATTTGGATAATTATCTTTTAAGCCTGACAAAACTGGAAAGAGAGCAGACCAACGAATTATTAAAGCTCCAGACTGCGGAATACCGCCAGTATATTTCCGAACTTGTGGAATTAGGGGATATTATGACTAAGAGGTTTTTCGTCGTTGTGCCGTATAATCCATTAACCGACCAGCGCCGTAACTTCTGGTCCAGGACCGGAGATCTGTTTTCGCCTTCAGGAACCATCACCCTGAATCAGAAACAGTTTGCCAAGCGCCACGAAGACTTGTTCATGCGCGTGGACAATGTCATTTCCGGCCTTTCCAGCATGGGACTGAGATCCAGCATGCTCAACACCCAATCTTTGATTGAATTGTATTACAATACCTACAATCCGACCGTGTCCAAGAACGAACCCATCGTTGAAGTCGGGAAATTAAAAATCGAGGAAGATTGATTTATGTTCGAACCAAAAGATCTAGCCAAAATCCAAACGCAATCCCAGGCAGAAAAGGTTTCTCCGGAAGAAAAGAAACGTTTGGAAGCCAAAGCTCTGGCGGAAACGCGCGAAGTCCTGGAAGAGGAAAAAGCGTACCGCAAGGGCGTGGTTTCGGTTATGGATCTGATCGCTCCGGAAGCTATGGAAATAAACAGTTCGTACATCAAACTGGGAGATTATTTCGTCCGGACCATGTTTGTGATCGAATATCCCAGATATATCAATGTAGGCTGGTTTTCTCCAATCATCAATCTTGACATCACCTGCGATGCGGCTCTGTACTTCTATCCAATCAAAGCCCCGGTTATTTTAAAGCAGTTGAAAAAGAAAGTCGGCAATCTCCAGGCCCAGCTCATCTCAGATGCGGAAAAAGGCGCTCCCCGGGATCCGCTGAGAGAAACAGCCTTGAGGGACATGGAAAAATTAAGGGACGATCTGACCCAGGGCGTGGAGCATTTCTTCCAGAGCGCCGTATATTTGACTCTTTACGCCAAAACCCTGGATGAACTGGAAAAGACCACCGACCGGGTGGAAAACATCTTCGCTTCCACCTTGGTTTACACTAAGAAAGTTTTTTACCAAGCCGAACAAGGATTTAATTCCACTCTGCCCCTGGCCTTGGATGAGTTGGAGATATATTTGAACATCAATACGTCTCCGGCCGCCAGTTCTTTCCCGTTTGTCTCTTCGGATTTAACTTCGGACGTCGGCGTGCTTTATGGTATTAACAGGCATAACAACAGCCTGATCATCTTTGATCGTTTTTCTCTGGAAAATGCCAACACAGTCGTGTTTGCCAAATACGGTTCAGGCAAGTCCTACACCATTAAAATGGAAGTTCTCCGCAGTCTCATGTTCGGCACCGAGGTCATCATCATCGACCCAGAGAGGGAATACAAGCACCTTTGCGAGTCTGTGGGCGGCACTTACATCGATGTTTCCTTGAATTCGGAAAGCAAGCTTAATCCTTTTGATCTGCCTAGAGCCATTGGTGAAGATGCCAAGACCGGGGATATTATCAGAAGCGCGGTCATCACAGTCAAAGGCCTAGTGAGGCTGATGATCGGCGACATTACCCATGAGGAAGATTCAATCATAGACAGAGCCATTTTGGAAACTTACGCCAAAAAGGATATTACCCAGAGTTCGGATCTGTCCAAGGTGGAACCTCCCATTATGACTGACTTGCAACAAATCTTAGAGGGTATGGAAGGAGCAGAAAGTGTTTCTCTGAGAATGAAGAAATATACTGAGGGCACTTTTGCCGGATTACTCAACAACCCGACCAATGTGGAAATGAAGAATCAGTTGGTAGTCTTCAGTGTCCGGGATTTGGAAGACGAATTAAAACCCCTGGCCATTTACACGGTTATCAACCACATCTGGAATGTGGTTCGAAGCGAATTAAAGAAAAGGATCCTGGTGGTGGACGAAGCCTGGTGGCTCATGCAGAGGGAAGACAGCGCTAAATTCATCTTTGCCTTGGTCAAGCGTTGCCGCAAGTATTATTTGGGCGTCACAACTATCACTCAGGACGTGAATGATTTCCTTACTTCCCCTTATGGCCAGGCCATAGTCAACAACTCCTCCTTGCATTTGCTAATGAAACAGTCTCCAGCGGCCATCAACCTGATCCAGAAGACTTTCATACTGACCGAAGGCGAGAAATACCTGCTTTTGGAATGCGGAGTCGGCGAAGGCATCTTCTTTGCCGGCGCCAAACATGCGGCCATAAAGGTGGTGGCGTCGTATTCCGAAGACCAGCTCATCACCTCGGATCCCAGGCAGCTTTTAGAGATTGAACAAGCTAAAAAGGAGTTTGAAGAAGCCATGACCCAGGGATCAAGCTAGGATAAAATAAGGAAAAAGGTTTTTAGATGGAATTTAACCCTAAAGGGATATAATAATACATATGGACAGAAAAAAAATCATCATTTTAATCGTAGTAGCGGCAATCATCGCCCTAGTCATTTTTCTTTTATGGTTTTT
>CAYIIA010000027.1:0-9740 GCA_964363385.1 uncultured Gammaproteobacteria bacterium | reverse complement strand
ATCGCCGGGGCTTTGACCGTCATGACCGGGAAATGCCACAAAGAAGCCAACTCCTCGCTGTTTAAAAGCATCTTCTGGACCATTTCGCCATAATAGTTGGTGCGAGTCCGGAAATGGCGGAAGATCCTGTTCTTCCTGCCTGCTACTCTGTTTTTTACAAAGAAATAGTCTGCCGCCGTCTTGGTAAGGGATCCGGGCTTGAAACCGTTGGCGTCTGAAACATTGAATTGCTGTATCGCGCCGATAACCGCAGCCACGCCTCTGCCTTTTTGGAAAACCGGCTTCTCGGCCAAGTAAACAAAACGGAATTTGACCATGAAGGCATGTTTGGAAAGCTTGTTAGCCACTCTTTCAAAAACCAACCTTTCACCCGGAGTGAGCTTGAACATTTTCCACTGATCCGCTTCTTTTTTGGCTCCATCGGCAGAAGCGCCCATGAGACCGCTAGTCATCTCGCCTAAGACCGTAGACACGCCTTCTGCAGCCATGCCTACCGGCCTCATTAATTTATCCGAAAAGGTAGGCGGAGCTTTGTATTCCTCGCCTTTCATCTCTTTGACAATCTTCCTGGCTTTTTCTCCCCAGCCCGGGGGCTTGAGAGGCGTCACTACCAATTGCATCCAGAGTTGTTCGCCCGGACCGAACCGGCTCATGATTTCCAGAAGCGCGGCCATGGGGTCTATGAAGCTCAGAGTAAGTTTGTTTTCAAATTCAGGATATGTCCTGATGGGATACGGATAGTCTTTGACCAGCATCATTTCCGTTCCCCAAAGATCATACTGTTCGTTGGGGAATTTAATATCTTTATGCGGCAGGATGTAATCATCCACTTCGGTTATTTCCGCTTCCGGATACTGAGCGTATATCGAGGCCTCGATTAAATCCCGGAAATGGACCGGGGTGCGGATTAAAAACTGGATATATCCTTCCAGACTGACGATTTCAAAAGAAAAACTTTCCTGGATTTTCCCCTCCCAGTATTTATCCACTAAATTAGCATTGGATTGCGCTCCAGCCAAGGCGATGAAAACGTTTTCAATGGCTTTAGGCGTCTGCTCATTGTTTTTTGGCACATCCAAGGCCAGGAGTACGAATTTCCATTTGCTGAAATACCTTCCCTGCCGGCCATCCAGCCAGACAGTATATATCGTATAGGTAAAAAGCCACAAAAAAACCACCCAGCCGCCTTTAAAGAAAATCTGCAAACCTATGGTAAACGGATCCTGGGCGCTGAAAACCATAAAACTCTGCCACAACGAAGAAAAATCCACGTTAACGTAAATGGGCATAATTTGTCACCTTCACAAAGATTTAGTTGCTAATCGCTGCCCCGAGCGGGGCAACCATCAGGAATTAAACTTCTTCCTTAATGAAATATTTGTTGTTTTCCCTTTTTTCAATCTTCTTGCTGTTCATTAAAGCCAGATACACAGTGGAACGCTTCACATTCCTTTTAGCCAGGACTTTTTCAATGATTTCTTCCTTAGTCAGTCCGTTATTCTCCCTGATGACTTCTTCAATAACATCGATTACATTGCCAGGCTTGTAACCCCATTCCTTGAGGGCGTAGATGCCGCGGCCGATTAAGACATACTTGTCGTCCAGGATCAGCTCATTGTGGACGGTAGGCGCATAGGCGACTTTCTCATCAAATTTGGCCCCGTTGATCAAAGAAGTAATCTCATTGAAATGCAGAGGCTTGCCCGCCTGTTTCATCACTGCATATATCTTATCATTTATCTTCCGTGGTTGGATAGTGCCCCAAGAGATCAACCCCCATTCATTAAACATATTCTGTTTAATCTTGCGGCTGGCCCTGAGATAGCTTTCCAAAACCCGGTCGATATCCTCTTCCGTAGCTTCCAAAAAGCCAGTGGCGGAAAGGAATTTTTCCTTGTTGGTAGAAAAAAAATCGCTGTTCTTGAATCTTTCCAAAAGATCCTTAAGCTGGATAGGCTGGTTATTGCTCTCAATAATGCCCACCATTTGGCTGATGGCCTGCTTCAAGATATCCACATCCGCGGAACCAGTGCGCCAAAGATTATTGAATTCCCGATCTTTCCTGACTTTGGTCACATTGTCGGAAAACACATGTTCTGCCAAGAATAAAATGGAATTATTGTTTTCCGGATGATCTTCCAGATAATTAAGGATATTTTCCAAAAAGAAATACTCTTCCATTATTCCGCCGTATTGTTCCAAAAGATTGACTGTCACCTTTTCCGCTCTTTCAACTTCTTCTTTCAAACCTTCAAGTTCCTTGAGTTTTTTAATGCTCAAATTTTCAATCTGTCTCACTCTTTCCCTAGTGATGCCATAGTGCTTGCCAATCTCTTCCAGGGTCTGTTGGTTGGATAAACTTAAGCCAAAACGTCTTTTTATGACGTCCTTTTCCTTCTCATTTAAACGGGAAAATAAAATATTCATGGTGTCAACAGGGTTGAAACCGGCTAAATTTTCCTGCAATTGATTTTTTCTGACTTGGTCTAAAATTGACATATTTTTAATATTTTGACAAAAATTTTCCAAAAAACAATATTGTTTTTTAGCTAAATTTAAACATTTTTCTCTTTTTTATTCAATTATGCTTTAATTATATCAAGAATAATGGCTTTTGTCAAACATTGAATTTTAAATATTATTTAAAACAAAAAACCGCCTAAATAGCGGAAAATAGGCGGGGAAGTCCAAGAAGCACACTAATACTGTTCCAGATCAGCACCGGAATGGACTTCCCCTTAAACACCAACGAAAGCAATCGCGGATCTCTGGGCTGTGTCGGCTTTAGATCCAAGCCCCTTGGTGTTTACGGCAAAACGGATTAATTCTTCCACTTCCGGCCTAAACGATGCCAGTCTATGAGTATTGGCGAAGCCACAAAAATAGAAGAATACGTACCAATGGAAATACCAACGATCAAAGCCAAGACAAAGTTGGAAATACTGCGTCCGCCGAAGATATACATGGTCACCAACACGATAAGCGTAGTAAGAGAAGTGTTGATTGAACGAGTCAATGTCTGGTTGATGCTCTTATCAAAGGTTTCTTCAAAATCATTACTGTAATGCTTGGCCAAATTTTCCCGAATGCGGTCGAAAACCACGATCGTGTCATGGACAGAGAAGCCAAGAATGGTAAGCAAAGCCGTGATGAACAAACTGTCCACTTCCATATTAAGGAAATGGCCGAGAATGGAAAATAAGCCTGTAACGATTATAATGTCATGGATCAAAGCAATGATAGCCGCCACGCCGTACTTCCAAGAAGCCACTGGCTTAGAAACCTTGCGGAAAGCATATGCCAGATAAAGAACGATCATTAAAGAAGCCAGAGCGATCGCCAAAAAAGCCTTGCTCCTTAACTCCTTGCCAATAACCGGACCGACGGACTCAAACCTTTGCTCTTTTAAGGCACTCCCGTTTTCCGCAGGAAAGGTTTTTTCCATTTCCGTCCTTATCTCCTGATGCTTGTCTTCATTTATCTCTTTAAAACGAATAATGTAGTCCTGGTCTCCGGCAGATTGGATTTTAATCTCGCCTAAATCATATTTGCCTAAGACATCGGAAACCGCATTGGTTCCCGGTCTCTGGCCTTCAAACCTGATTTCCCATAAACTGCCACCCGTAAAATCCAAACCCAGCTTCAGTCCCCACAAACTTAAACTGACCACCGCGATCACAAAGAGGATGATGGACAAAGCGTAGGAATATTTTCGGTTTTTTACGAATTTAATCATATTTTTTGGATTTTCTTCTTACTCACGCCGTAAAGCCACGGATGCTGGCAGATTTTCCATTTACCGATCAGTCTCAGAAACTGTCTGGAAATGACTACGGCCGAGAACATGGAAACAAAGATGCCGATAGCCAAGGTCAAGGCAAACCCCCGGATGATGCTGGAGCCGAACCAGAACAGAATGGCGCAGGTAATGAGCGAGGAGATATTGGAATCCCGGATTGAACTCCAAGCGCGGCGGAAACCTTCGTCAATAGCTTTGCCAAGATCTCTTCCGGCTTTTAATTCTTCCTTCAAACGCTCAAAAATCAAGACATTGGCGTCTACTGCCATACCGATGGACAGGATGAACCCGGCAATGCCGGCTAAAGTCAAAGTGATGGAAAATAATTTGAAGATAACCATGGCTAAGGTCGTATAAACCAACAAAGCCAGAACAGAAAGAAAGCCAGGGAAACGATAGAACAGGATCATGAACAAAGCCACGAAGAGCAGGCCCCACAAACCGGCGATCAGGCTCTTTTGCACGGATTCACCGCCTAAGGTGGCTCCAACCGTGGTCTGGGAAATCAAATTGATCGGCACTGGCAAAGCGCCGGCATTGAGCCTTTGCGCTAGAAGCTTGGCCTCTTTCAAATTGAAATCGCCGGAAATAACAGCCTGGCCGGAAGTAATCGCTTCATTGACTCTCGGTATGCTTATGGGATAATTATCCAAAAAGATAGCGACCGGCTTGCCGACATTCCGTCCGGTTATTTCACCGAATAACTTCGAGCCCTCAGTATTGAATTCCAAAGATACTTGCGGAATTCCGGAATTAGGGTCCATGACTACGGTCGCTTTTTTAAGCTGTTGGCCGGTCAATTCCGTATTTTTCCATTCAGAGTCCACATTAACACCTAAATCCTGAGCCGTCTTTATCTTGAATAAAATATGCCTGGTATCTATTTTCCTGTCATCCCCTTCTCCGGTCTCTGCTTCTTTGCGGATGACATGATAACCGAACTGAGTCAAAACCAATTGCGGATATGTTTCTCCCGCTTTCAGCTTGTTAAACAAAACATCTTCAAATTCCGGCACAAACATGCCTTTAGTCACGCCCGTATACAAACCGCCGTTATCCTTGCTTCCAGGATCGTCTGAATTATCATTAGCCAACTGGACAAAGTCCGCTCCAGCCAAAATCTTGCCCAGAACACCTTCTGCTTTTTCTTTTACCTTCTGATTTTCTTCGTCTAATTGCTTCTGTTGTCCGGGAGTCAATTTAATTGCCTGAGGATTTTCTTCCTTGAATTCTAAAAGCGGGGTCTCGCCGATCATCTTAATCGCAGAATTGACATCATACACGCCGGCTAATTCCACAATGACCCGCCAATCTGTTCCGACTTGGTTAGTCTGGACCAATGGTTCGGAAACACCCAAAGCGTTGACTCTTCTTTCAATGACGTCCCTGACACCGGAAAGAGCGTCTGCTTTCTCGCCTAAATCCAATTTGGAAGTGTCTGCTTGGTACACCAAGTGGGTGCCGCCTAAAAGATCCAGGCCTAAACGGAAAGATCGGCCATAACTGTTTAAATCTATTTCCTGGATGTTTTTCCAAACCAATCTCTTGCTGCCGGCATCATTTAGAAATAACGGCCAAACTCTCAACTGATTCAAAACCGGGATCCGGGAAATCCCCTGGTCTAATTTGTCTGCCGCCGCATTCTTGAACCCAATGACATCCAGGAAAGCCGAGGCCAGGAATAAAACAAGGATGCCAAAAACCGCCCAGCGCAATTTACCTCGCGGGCCGGGAGTGAAAAAGCTTTTTAATCCTTTTTCCGCCATTTCTAAGGGTGTGTATAAGTTAGATTGGAAACAATATTATCTTAGCAAAACCGGAAAAAAATGGCAAGGCCGGCCCAAAACCATGTTTTTTACAAAAAATTGACAAAAATAACGTTAATCATTAAACTTAATCCCAAGAAGGAAATAATGGCCTGCAACTTAAAGGAGGGTACGGCATGGATAACGAGGCACAATACAACCAAATCACATTAGAAAACAACGATTCCGGGTGGAAAGCGGTTTTTCTCCTGGACCAGTCGATTGCAATTGACAAAAATGATGTGTTTTTCCTTAAGGGCATCCAACTCCTCAGCGACTTCTTTGTCCGCAGCATCGGTCTTATCCTGGGGAACGATCCGGACATTGTCATGAGGATCGAGGGGTTGGTGGAGAGAACGGATAACTGGAAAAAACCGTTCAATGTCACTCTTTTCGCCCTTCAGGATGAGGTGGGAGACAACGGCTTCGTGCTAAACAGCTCCTTCAATTGCCCGACGCTGTTTTCCGCAATCCAAGTGGCCCTGGATTCTGTTTTCGACACTATCCTGACAGAATACGAGGCAGGGAGCGAGGTTGATGAAGATTATAGAACCGATCCGCCTCCCGAAACCCCCAAGAAAAAAACGAGGCGTCCTCGTTGGTTTCCGGAAGATCTTCCATAGCTTAAGAGAATTTGACTAGTCGAATAAAAACCCCGTCCGGGCAACGCGCCAAGACGGGGATCTTTTTTTAAATTGCTTGAGCCATCTCTACCAATCTATTGGCATATCCCCACTCATTATCATACCAAGCCAAAACTTTCACTAGATTCCCGCCCACCACCTTAGTAAACTTCATATCCACAATCGCGGAATAGGTGGTTTTAATAATATCCGTGGAAACCAGGTCGTCATCAGAAGCCGACAGGATGTTTTTGAAGGAATATTTCTTGTAATACTCTTTGAAAGCATCATTGACTTCTTCCACTGTGGCATTTTTCTTCAAGACCGCGGTGATGTCTGAGATGGATCCGCAGATCACCGGCATCCGGACCGCAATTCCGTCGAACTTGTCTTTAAGGCTGGGAACAACCAAGGCTGTGGCTTTAGCCGCTCCAGTGGTGGAAGGCACCATATTCAAGGCGGCAGCTCTTCCTCTTCGAGGGTCCTTTGAGTCTGGTCCGTCCACTAATTTCTGGGAAGCCGTATATGCATGCATTGTAGTCATGATCGCTTTCTCTATGCCAAAAGCGGATTCCAGGACCTGGATGACCGGCGCAATGCAGTTAGTGGTGCAGGAAGCGTTGGAAACTATCTTCTCGTTCTTGCCTAATGCCTTCTGGGTCAGGTCCGTGCCGAACACCAGAGTCTGGACTTCATCCTTGGCTGGAGCGGAAAGAACGACTTTCTTGGCGCCGGCTTTAAGATGCATTTCCAGATCTGATTTCTTTTCAAAAACACCGGTGCATTCCAGGACAATATCCACGCCCAGTTTTTTCCAAGGAAGCTTGGACGGATCTTTTTGGGCGAATACCCGGTATTTTTCATTGTTGACAATTAGATTTTCTTTGTCAAAACCCACTTTGCCGTTGAATCTGCCGTAGACAGAGTCATACTTTAAAAGGTAAGCCAAGGTCTTGGTATCGGTCAGATCATTTATGGCCGCGACTTTAAGATTTTTTTTAGCCAGGGCGATTTGGAAAGCGGCCCGGCCGATGCGGCCGAAACCGTTGATGGCGATTGTTTTCATATGGCAGATTATTTTTCTTTTATTATACCAGAAAAGAAAAAACCCTGCCAGGCCGTCCCGGCAGAGTGAACAAAAAACCCCCTCCTACGATCCCTGGTACAAATCCATGATCTGCGCCAACAGGGACCAGTCGCACCAGACCAGTTCAATCCGAGGGATAGCCGAGCGGACCTTTCGGATCGCTGTCCTATCAGAAGGATCGGCTGTGGCAATAACGATTAGCTGGCCTCTCTTGTAAACGGGGAGCAAGCCGTTCTGAAGAAGCTTTTCCAACTCTTTCTGGCTCAGATCTTTTTTTATATCCTGGATCTTCTCCACGGTGATGCCCTGGTCGTGCTTGAGGTGAGGCATGGATCCGGCTTCCTTGGCCAGGATCCTTAGGATGTCCGGTTTGGAAATCAACCCAGTCTCCACTAGAATCTCCCCGACAAAGACTCCTCTTCCCTGCGCCTTTTTCTTGGCCTTATTAGCTTGGGCCTTAGTGATCTTTCCACTCTTTGTTAGAACTCTGAGTAATCCGGAGAATCTCTCTCCCTTGGCATACTTCCACAATCCGACAAAAAACCTCAATATTTCTTCCATAACAGGGGGCTCCTTCCTGTGTTCGCGTTTGAGACCAAAGAACTGACTGTAGTTTAACAAATAAAAGGCGGGAGATCAAAAAACCGCCTTTAGGGCGGTTAATCCTTAATCACCGGAACTTCCACGATAATCGGCCTGTCTCCGCTCTTTTCCGGATCTATCTTCACATCCACCGAACCTCTAAGCACGCGCCAACCAATGACTTCTCCCCTGCCATGCTTGGTTTTCACTCTCGTGCCCACAGCCGGAAGTTTTTTAATGATGCCTTCATATAATTCTTTTTCGTAAGCTAGACAGCATTTCAATCTTCCGCAGACTCCGGACAATCTCTCAGATCCCCGGTGAGCCACTTGCTGTTGTTCTGCCAATTCCGAAGTGACGCTGCCCAGTTTCTTCAAATGACCGCGGCAGCAAAGGCCCAGACCGCAAGAACCAACGTCTCCGCTGATTTTCGCCTCATCCCTCACGCCCAACTGATGCAGTCTCACCAGTTTTTGGAAATGCCTGGTCAGTTCCTTTACCAGATCCCTGAAATCCACCCGGCCGTCGGCAATAAAGGCCAGGATCAATCTTCGGTCATCGAAAGAAAAATATCCGTCTACGATCTTCATTTCCAAATTGAAGTTATGGGCGATGCGCCTGGCATACTCCATAGCTTCTTCTTTCCTGCCGTTTTTATTATTCTCCGACGCTGTCCTCAAATCGTCGGCTGTCGCCAAACGGTCTACCGGACGGATCTCGCCCAACTCTGCCTCCTGCTCTTTGCTGAATTCTTCAAAAGCGACTATCTTTCCCATTTCCACGCCGTACTCAGTCGTCACCACGACTAAATCTCCTGCTTCGGCCATAAGGTCCAGAGGATTGAAAGCATAAGGTTTGTCCCAAGCCGTGAATTGGACTAAGGCCACGCGCATAATTATATCTGGTATTTTCTAAATTCCTTGATCTTAGCTCCGCCTAAAAGATCCTTGATCTTCTTAGTGTCGTCTTTAATGAATATCTGTTCTGTCAGACAGACATCCTCGAAAAATTTATTCAACTTCCCTTGGATGATCTTGTCCCAGATCGCTTCTGGTTTGTTTTCCTGTTTCAGCTGCGCTTCGTAGATTTCCTTTTCCTTGGCAACAATCTCAGCAGGCACTTCTTCTGGATTCAGATACCGGGGAGACATAGCCACCACTTGCATGGCAATCTCGCTCGCCAACTCCTTGTTTCCAAGAGTTAAAGAAACGACGCCGGCCACTTTCTTATTAGCATGCAAATAACTGCCTAAGACTCCCCCTTCAGTAATGCCGAAATCCAATAATTTGATATTCTCCCCTATTTTCACAACCAATTCGGATTTAATGGAATCTTCGGCCCAAGAACGGAAAGAAGCCTGATCTGAAGTTAAAAGTTTCTGGGAAAATCCATCTACAGCCATAATGAAGTCCTCTCCCCGGGAAACAAAGTCGGTTTCGCAGGCGACCGCGACGCCGGCGATCTTGTCATCTCTGAAAGCCAAAGACACCAAGCCCTCATTTGTGGCCCGGTCTGACTTCTTAGCTGCTTTTATCTCCCCTTTTTTTCTCAAGACTTCGATCGCTTTTTCCATATCCCCGTTTGCTTCAGTTAAAGCGTTTTTGCAGTCGCCGATGCCGGCGCCTGTTCTTTCCCGCAGTTGGGAAATGGTCTGTAGGTCGACTCCCATTATTTTGAAGTTAATTGTTAACAATCTTTTTTTTGCCTGTATTTATGGCTTCCGCCGCCAAAGAAGCGATGAGTTCAATGGATTTGACCGCATCATCGTTAGCCGGGATCGGATAGTCAAAAAGATCCGGATTAATGTTGGTATCGCAAGGACCTACGACTTTGACTTTTTTATT
>CAYIIA010000026.1:0-9849 GCA_964363385.1 uncultured Gammaproteobacteria bacterium | reverse complement strand
AGACGGGGAACGGGCGCGGTTCGAGCGACCGGTTCGGTTCCAGCTTCCGGAGGTAAGACAAGTTGTTCCAAACGACCGGCATTCGACGAGAATGGCGGTTTTTTGGTTCTAGACCGGAGATCGGTCCCATAGATTGGTTGGTTATTTCTTATCTAGGGGACATGATGCCGGACTGGGGACTGGGCGTCCAGACCCCGGCAGTAGGCAAACTGTTGGTAACTTCGCTTCGCAAAGACCACTAGTTAAGCTACTATTTAGATAGACAAAAGCTTGCTTTTGGTCTAAAATTAAGTGGTGCAAGTAGTTGCGGTAAGCTTCCATTGTAGTATTGGAGTAGACCATGGCACTTGACAATATAAATAGCTATGTATACTATACTATACATAGCTATAATATAATAAATTATGCCCCAAAAACCCAATAAATACCTTGAAGCGTTAGGTATACATAACTTAAGGCAAACGCTTTTAGAATATAATCCTTGGTGGCGGACAAAATCGTTTTCAATTCCCAATATTCCCGATTTCAAGCGTGATGCCTTTATTCAAGCCATGCGCCACACGGAAGCGAATCACGGACTCGCCCTGCTTATTAACGGCCCTCGCCGAGTAGGCAAGACGACTATTATCAATCAGGTCATCCGTTGTCTGATTGAAGATAAAAAAGTTCCCGTAAACAGAATACTCTTTTTTTCGCTTGATGATCCGATTATCCAGCAACTGCCGCAAAAAGACCAAGGCGCTTTATTCGAGGCATTGCTGGCGCAGTGGGCGCAAGTCGCCGGCACCGCGTTGCGGACATCTCCAAACGCGCTTTATTGCTTTTTAGACGAAGTTCAGCGTTTGCCGCGCTGGGAGTTATATATAAAAAGATATATTGATTTGCGGTATCCGATCCGTTTTATCATTTCCGGTTCCGCTTCCCATACGATTTTCAGGAAATCGCTTGAAAGCCTGCTTGGACGTTTGGTGGACATATCATTGCCTCCATTCACTTTCCGGGAATTCACGCGATTCCATTATCCCGAGCACCGGGAATTTCTAACTTCGTTAGCTGGAGATGTATTGGATATCGGCGATTATTCATCAGTAGTCAAATTCAATCGGCGCTTGGAAAAATACATGAAACCGGATGCCGTTCAGCAATGGAACCGTTATGCCGACGAATACGCTCAAAAAGGAGGATTTCCGCAACTTTGGACAATGGGAACCGCCGCTGAACGTTCTGCTTTCATCGATCAGCAGTTTGTCGAACGCGTTACGCTTGAAGATCTGCGTCTCGTAAAGGAAATAAGGCGGCCGGAGATATTCCATCAATTCCTGCGCTATGCTTTTGCTCGGACGGGCCAGGAATACAATTTGGAAGAATTAGCGTCATTGATCCATACTACGCGAGTTACGCTTACTGAAGCATTGCCGCTGCTTTTGCAGACAGAGCTGATCCGCAAAGTTGAACGATTTACAGGCAAACCGGTGCGTTTGCGTTCGACGCATGCCAAGTTATATGCGGCGGATCTGGTGCTTATGCAGGGAATAACGAAAATCGTCACTTCGCTTGAAGGGGAAGAACGGGGAAGGATCGCGGAAACTCTCGCGCATAACGTCATTCGATTATTTCCGGGAGTATCGGATCTGTCGTATTATCGGGAACCCAGCGGCAAGCAAGAAATTGATTTTGTGGCTCGAGTCGGCAGCCGCATGGTGCCAATCGAAGTGGCTTATCAAAATCAAGTGGATATCCAGCATCACGATTCAATCCGCTCATTTTTGAAGGCGCGTGGCAAACAAAATGATTTTGGCGTTTTGATCACAAAAGGAAGTTGGAAAATCGAGAAACCGATAATCGAAATGCCCCTGCCGCTTTTTTTACTGACAGCATAGTTATGCTCCCCAAATACGATCTGGACAAAATCAAATACGCGACAGACGCCCCGACATTCAAGAAAGCTGTGGCTTTGTGCGAGAGCGGGAAAGTGACTCGATTTGAAGAAGGGATCGGCTCTTTTTCAGCTATTGTGATGGGTACTCAGCCATATAGAGTCTCAATCGAGGCGCGTTGCTACGGTTACGGCAACTGCGAGTGCTACCTCGGCCAGAACGACACGTTTTGCAAGCACCTAGTGGCTTTATCCATTTATGCGGTTAAAGAAGGCAAAGCGCTTACAGCCGAGGATAAGGAAGTTGTCACTTCGCCGGTCTGCAGCGGCAAGTTGGGAATTTTAGGCAAAAGCGAATTATCAATAATTAAAAAATCCATCACGGACACTCTGAGGTATATAAAGGCATACGAAGGGCCGTCCCGCCTCTGGTTTTCCTATCAATCATCGCTTTCCGAAGGTTGCAATCGTCTGGCTAAAATTATCTCCGATCTGCCAGTGAGCGGACCGACCGCTGAGTTAGTGGTCGATCTGCTTTTACGGCTGGATAAGAAGCTGAGCGAAGGCGGTGTGGATGATTCAGACGGTACGGTCGGCGGATTCATGGAAGAAACCGTTTATGTGCTTGAAAAATACGCCGAACTTGATCCGGATTGCCTGGAAGCTTTCAAAACATTGGAAAACAGGGAAACCTGCTTTGATTGGGAAGAACCACTTTTGGCGATTAATAAAAAATCGTAAATTCCTTTTATAGTGTCTCATTTGTCTCATTCCGGTTCCTGGGACCCCGACCGGCACGCGGTATTCTGTCCCAAATACGTCTCTCAAAAACCTTTTGAAAGCTTCGATCTTGTGGTACTGAACCGGAGTAGGGAGCAGAGTATCGTTTTTAGAAAGAGCAGGGGATAACCCCCCGTCTTTTGTTTTTGGCCATCCGCGGTTAAAAATGGTAATATGATCGTATCAAGACATAAATAAAATCATGACCCAATCCCAGGCGCTGGACATCATTAAAACCGGCGCCAATATATTTTTAACCGGAGAGCCGGGATCAGGCAAGACGCATATCATCAACAGATATGTGTCGTATTTGCGTTCCTGCGGAGCTGAACCGGCTATCACAGCTTCAACCGGCATTGCTGCCACGCATATCGGAGGCATGACGATCCACTCCTGGAGCGGGATCGGGATCAAATCAGAACTTAGCCGATCCGAGGTGGAAAAGATCGCTTCCAACAAAAAAATCGCCAAGAGAATCAAGACTGCCAATGTCTTAATCATCGACGAGATTTCCATGCTGCCGCCTTATGCGCTTAATATGGTCGAGGCAGTTTGTCGTCGAGCCAGACAGAATCATAATGCTTTCGGCGGTTTGCAAGTCATTTTCGTCGGTGATTTTTTCCAGCTTCCGCCGATCATGAAAAATCAATCAAATAAACGTCAGGCGGTTTTCAGTGAAGATCTTGCGGCGCGTTTTGCCTATGGCTCTTCAGCTTGGGAAAAAGCCAAGCCCATGGTCTGTTATCTCCAGGAGCAATACCGCCAAGACGATCAGGAATACCTCTCGCTACTCTCAGCGATCCGCAATAATAGTTTTAATCAAGACCATCTAAGTTATTTGGAAAAACGCAAGATAGATTACGCAGATTCTCCCAAAGGCCTGCCGAAACTATTTTCGCACAACATGGATGTCGACCGGGTCAACAATGAGATGCTGGAAAAATTGCCCGGCAAGAACAAGTCTTTCAAGATGATTTCAAGCGGCGCCAGGAACCTCATTGAAACTCTGAAACGAGGCTGCCTGTCTCCAGAGGTTTTAAGTCTCAAGATCGGCGCGTCCGTGATGTTTACAAAGAATGATCCCAAAGGATCGTTTGTAAACGGCACCCTGGGCATAGTGGAGAAGTTCGATCCGGCGGATAATCGTCCGATCATCCTGACGCATAACAAAAAAAGAATCGCTGTGGAGCCGGCGGACTGGATACTTGAAGAAAACGACGAAGTCTTGGCGCTTATCACTCAACTACCGCTCCGTCTGGCTTGGGCGATCACTGTCCACAAAAGCCAGGGCATGAGCCTTGACGGCGCGGTCATGGACTTATCCTCTGTTTTTGAGTTCGGCCAGGGTTATGTGGCGCTTTCCCGGGTCAGGCGTTTGTCCGGACTCCATCTGCTTGGTTGGAACCAGCGCGCCTTTGAAGTCCATCCGGAAATCGTGACTAAGGATATGGATTTCCAGGTTTGTTCCAATGATGCTTTGTCGGTTTTCAATCAAATGATGGAAAAAGATTTGCAAAGCATCCATAATAATTTCATAAATCTCTGCGGCGGAAAGCCGGGGCTCATGGCAGCCAGGGAAAATCCGGATTTTTATCCTTTAAAAGATAACCGCCGTTAGGCGGTTATCTTGAATTCAATATTTTGTCAGATCCAGGGTTTCGTCGATCCGGATCCCTTTGACGAAGTCTGGCATATGGCTGACCATGATCATCGCGCCTTGGTAATTGTTTATTGCCTCAGCAATCACCGGAATGTGGCGGAAATTAATGTGATTGGTCGGTTCATCTAAAATCAAAAGTCCGGGTTTCATAAGGACTAAACGGGCGAAAGATAGAAGCCCTTTCTGGCCTTCGGATAAGTCGCCCACTTTGTTGCCCATCAGATCGCCGGTGATCAGGAAGCCGGCGGCGATTGACCGCATCGTTTCTGTGTTAATAAACTCATCGCCCTCAGCCGCGCTTTTCAAAGAATCAAAAACAGTTTCGTCGAAGTTGAGTTGGGAGAAATCCTGGCTGTAATATCCGACTTTGACGTTCTCGGCGATCTTAGCTCCTTCGGCCGTGCCGGCAACCAATGATCTTAAAAAAGTGCTTTTACCGACGCCATTGGGGCCGGAGACCAGCACATGCATTTTTTTGCGGATTACCAATTCAATCTCTTTCACAAGCGGCAGATGGCCGTAGTAGGTCATGACGGATTTGATATCCACCACGTCGCCGATGACATTCTGTTCTTCAATTGCAAATTTCCGGATAGTCTTATCCTCTCTTCTTACATCAATAATGTTCTCTTCCAAATCCTCGGTTTCTTCGCGCATTTTTTTCGCCAGTTTGCGCATCTTGCCTCCCTTGTTAGCGAAGAAATTGACCTTTTCCTTCCGGTCTTTAATGGCTTTTTCCGCCCGGGCGTTTTCCATCTGCTCCCGTTCCATGCGCTTGGAAATCTCTTCCACAACCGTGTAGTAGTCTCCGTTGTAGCTTTCAATCTTGTGCGTGTAAGCATCCAAGTAGATGACGCCGTCCGTGAAGCAATTCAAGAAATCCGCATCATGGGAAATAACTATGACGGTTTTTTCGTACATCACCAGAAAAGAAATCAAATGATCGATCCCGACCTGGTCAAGATTGTTCGTCGGTTCGTCCAAAAGCAGGATATCCGGATTCTGGATCAGAGCAAAGGCCAGAAGCAGCCTGGCTTGCTGGCCGCCGCTCATTTCACCTACCGGCCTTTCAAAAGGGATGTCTAGATTGACTGCGTCCATGACTTTGCTGATCTGGCTTTTCAAATTGGCCGGAACTTTTTTGAAAGCTTTGGCAAAGTATTCCTCTAGCGTCAGTTTGAAATCCGCCCGGTCCAGCGTCTGGCGGGCGGCTCCGATACTTGCCTCATTAGTGATTGAAACCAGGCCTTTTTTCGGCTTCAGGGAGTTGTTTACCAACCCGAAGATCGTGCTCTTGCCGGCGCCATTCTGGCCCATTAGAGTAATCTTGGATCCTCGGCGCACACTGAAACTGGCCTCATCCAGAATGGGCCTGTTGTATGAATATTCAAAAGAGACTTCATTAAATCTCAGGATTACTTCTTCAGCCATAGTTTTAATAAAAATTAATTAGGCCAAAATCTTGGCCCAGTTGCTTACCACTATAACACGATTTGTTATCTTTTGCAAGGATTCCGGTTTTAAGAACAGCTTGGTTAAACCTGGTCATGTCTGTTATAATAAGGATTATTAATTTAAAATCATGCCATACGATCTGATCGTTATCGGAGGCGGACCCGCAGGGATGATGGCGGCCGGCCGGGCCGGAGAGAGCGGAGCCCGGGTTTTGTTGTTGGAAAAAAATAAACGTCCGGGCGCCAAGCTTCTGCTTACTGGCAATGGACGTTGCAATCTGACTAATGACATCGGTGCTCGGGAAATGATCGGAGCTTTCGGGCTTAAAGGCAAGTTTTTATTTTCCGCCCTGTCCCGTTTCGATGCCAGGGACGCGATGGATTTTTTCCAGAAGCAAGGAGTCAGGATGAAGACTGAAGAAGATAGACGGGTTTTTCCGGCTAGTGGCGAGGCCCAAGATGTTTTAAAAGCGCTGATGGATTATTTGCGTTCATCCAAGGTGGATATCATTACCGGAGCCGAGGTTAAGAAGATTGCCAGCGAAAAAAACAAAATTATGAAAATAATCCTGGCGGACGGGAAGGAATTGTCAGCCAAGAATTTCGTAGTCGCAGTTGGAGGAAAGGCGTATCCTCAGACCGGATCCACTGGTGATGGTTACGGCTGGCTGTCTTTGTTGTGACACAGTATAGTCAAACCGTTGCCGGCATTGACTCCGGTGATTTTCAAAGATAAATCCATTAAAGATCTGGAAGGCTTGAGTTTTGAAGCTGGGTTTAATTGGAAGAAAGACAACAAGATTATGGATAGCCGGATCGGCGAAGCGATTTTCACGGCTGACGGACTCAGCGGACCGGTTGTCTTGGCAGCAAGCGGAAAGATTGCGCGGTCATTGCCTGGGGTCAGATTGGCCATAGATTTCTTTCCTGATGAAGACATGACTGCTTTGGATCTGAAATTGCAGAAGATTTTTTCGGCCAACAGCAACCGGCAGGTAAAGAATGCTCTGGTTGGATTATTGCCTCCCAGATTGATAACTGTCTTGTTGCCGTTAGTAAAAATTACGCTTGAAGCGAAAGTCAACCAGACCGTTAAGGATGATCGTCGGAATCTAGCAAAGCTGTTAAAGTCTTTTGAGCTGGAAGTAAAAGCAGTCGAGGGATTCAACAAAGCCATGATGACGTCCGGCGGCGTAGATCTTGGGGAGGTAAATTCCAGCACTATGAGATCCAAGATAATTTCCAATCTGTATCTAGCCGGAGAGATCCTGGATTTGGACGGTCCGACCGGAGGATTCAATCTCCAGCTTTGCTGGAGCACTGGGAGACTGGCCGGCGAGAGCGCGGTTAAGGAATGACCCGATTCAGAATGAAAGTATTTTTTCTCATGATCTCTCTGGCCGTCGGTATCGTCTTAGGCGCTGTCTGGCATTATGCCACGCCCATCAGCGAGTATTATTGGAATTTTGCTTTTAAAAATTTGGAAAAGAAAACAGATTATAGAACTAAAGGCGCTAAAGTGGCTTTGCACGTCTTCCTTTAATGTCTTTGCTTGGAACACGCCAAAAAATTTGTTTTAATTAAATCGTGTTAAAATACATAAGTAATGGAAAAAACATGCTCGGCCTCTCCCAATCAGAATTAAAAATCCTTAAGAAACTCTCCACTCCCATTAAAATTCAGGATTTTTTGGATGCTTTGCCTGTGAATTGGGGAGACACATACATGTCTCCTAGAAGGATACTTCGGGAAAACAAGGCCCATTGCATGGAAGGAGCGCTTCTAGCCGGTCTGGCTTTATGGATAAACGGCGAAAAGCCATTGTTGTTAGACCTTAAAGCTCCGGAAGACGAAGATCATGTCGTGGCCCTTTACCGCAGGAATAATCATTGGGGCGCCATTAGCAAAACCAACCACGCGGCTTTAAGGTTCAGGGATCCAGTGTATAAAACCATCCGGGAGCTGGCCCTTTCGTATTTTCATGAATATTTCAATAACGAAACCAGTAAAAAAGCCTTAAGAAGCCATTCCAACCCCTTTAATCTTAAAAGATTCGGTTTTAAGTGGGTTACTTCTGAAAAAGACCTGGATTATATCGCTGAAATCCTAGATTTTTCGCCCCATTTCCCTCTTTTTCCTAAGGAAAATCTCAGATTCATCCGCTTAGCCGATATAATGGAGCAACGAGCCGGGAGGCTGACCCAGTGGCCGAAAAAGTGAGTGGGGATAACCTTTTAAAATTCTTTGGTTTTGTGGTATAATAAAACAAAAGAATAAAAGATCCTGGGGAAATCTATGTTTGGTAAAAAAACAGCAAAAAAGGTGTTAATTGTCGAAGATGACGCTCTTCTGGCCAGCGTATTGCTAGAGAGATTCAGCGAAGAGAAGTTAGACACCTTGAATGTCAATAACGGTTTGAAGGTAATGCAAGGAGTCAAGGGTTATAAGCCGGACATAATCCTGTTGGACCTGATTCTTCCGGGGATAGACGGATTTGAAGTTTTAAAACAGCTAAAAGACGATAATTCAACTAAAAACATACCGGTTTTTGTCCTGTCAAACCTTAATGAGCAGGCAGATGTCAGGTCAGTCAAGGCTTTGGGAGCAGAGGAATATTTTATCAAAGCCAACACTCAGATGTCAAAGATTGTGGAGGCGGTTAAGAAAAGAATAGGAAAATAATATGGCTGACAAAAAAGGCAAGAAGATAATTTTAATTGTGGAGGATGACGAGATTCTTTTAAGGGCCTTGTATATCTTGTTCCACAGGAGCGAATACACTATTGCGACCGCTACTGACGGGGAGACTGCCGTAAAGATGGTTCAGAGGATTAACCCTAATCTGGTTCTATTGGATCTGCTTCTGCCTAAAATGGATGGATTCAATGTTTTAAAAAATATCAAAGCTAATGCGAATTTAAAAGATATTCCCATAATCGTTCTATCTAACTTAGGGGATGACCAGGATATTGAAAGAGCCAAATCATTGGGAGCGGAGGATTATTTCGTCAAATCCGACACAGATCTCAAATCTTTGGCAGAGAAGATTAAAAAATACTTAAACTAGCATGAAAACGCAGTGGCTTAACTTAGTCCTAGCGTTGACCAACCAAATCTACCAAAGGAAGCAGAAAATCGTGTCTGGAGTGGGTTTGGGGATAATCGGCAACATCATCTCTTTATTCTTCCTGGAGGCTTTTTTAGCTTTGGTCTCCCTGCCTCTTTATATCGGTTTGAAGCCGGATAATGTCACTGCCTACCTCTCAGAAAAGGGGAGTTACGAAAAAATTACTTTTGACTACCATTTACGCCGGGTTTTAACCTTGACCGGTTTGGGCGTAATCCTTTTTATCTGGATAATAAAATTATTATTAATCATCCTAGTGCCCAATGTATACGGCCCGCTCCAGCTTTACCAGATTACGGATTTGCGTCAGGCAGATGTTGCGGAACAGAATTCAGCCGCCACTGAAACCAGAGCGCAAACAGCCAGGATTTTGGATTCCATGATCAGGCCGGAATTGTCAGGAGTGGAAAAAAACAGGCAAGGAGACCACATTTTCTTCGGTTCGGGACAGCCTCAGACCACTATTGTGCTTTTGGTCTCAGACAAGCAAACCGTGGCCTTGACGGACAAGACAGATAGCCAAGGCAGATGGCGCATAACACAGCTGGAGAAACAATTCAAATTGAGCGAGGGCAATCATTCAATCGCGGTTTTTGGTTATGACGAAAAACTGGACGCCCGCAGCCATGTTTCTGCGACGCAGTATTTTAAAGTCAAAACCTCGTTCTTAGACCAGTTGGCAAAGAGAGCGGATATCTTCATTAATCTCTCCATTTTAATCTTGGTGATAGTCGGTATTCTATTGACTATTCTAACACTTTAACCTATGTCTAGGAGGTGGCTAAATTTATTTTTCAAACTTTCCGGGTGGATTTTTTCCTGTAAGAGGAAAATCGTGGACAGCGGAAGCTTGCTCAAGGCTCTGCCTTACGCTTTTTTAGTCATTATTTTGGAATTGTTCTTCGCCCTGATTTCCCTGCCAATGTACTTGCTGGTTCCGCCGTCCAGAGTC
>CAYIIA010000025.1:0-10017 GCA_964363385.1 uncultured Gammaproteobacteria bacterium | reverse complement strand
AATGGTTTTTAAATCATAGTAAAAATCCGCGCCCATCCTGTCCATCTTGTTGATGAATCCGATTTTAGGCACATGGTATTTTTCAGATTGCCGCCACACGGTTTCTGACTGAGGCTCTACGCCGGCTACGCCGTCAAAGACAATGACACCGCCGTCCAAGACTCTGAGCGACCTTTCCACTTCGGCCGTGAAGTCGACGTGGCCCGGAGTATCAATGATATTGATTTGGATTTCTCCGCCGCCTAACCATTCCGCATTGGGCCAAGAGCAAGTCGTGGCCGCAGAAGTGATGGTAATGCCTCTTTCTCTTTCCTGCTCCATCCAATCCATGGTGGCTTCGCCTTCATGCACTTCCCCGATCTTATGCTTCTTGCCGGTGTAAAATAAAATACGCTCGGAAACGGTTGTTTTGCCAGCGTCGATATGGGCGATGATCCCGATATTCCTTACCTTATCCAAAGACTCTTGTCTAGGCATATGAAATTAAAAGATTAATTATCTGGAAAAATGAGCGAATGCGCGGTTGGCTTCCGCCATCCGGTAAGTATCCTGCTTCTTCTTAATTGCAGCGCCTTCATTATTAAAAGCACTGATGAGTTCTTCGGCTAGCTTCTCAGCCATTCTCTTGCCTTTCTTGGCTCTGGCCGCAGCCAGAATCCAACGGCAACCAACGGTAAAGCTCCTCTCGGATCTGACTGAAACCGGGATCTGGTAGTTGGCGCCACCGACTCTCCTGCCTCTGATTTCCACGGTCGGAGCCACGTTCTTAATAGCGGTTTCAAAAACTTCCAAAGGATCCAGTTTGGTCTTGGCGGAAATAATTTCAAAAGTATCGTTGATGATATTCTGAGCGGTCGATTTCTTGCCTCCGTGCATAATGTAATTAATGAATTTGCCCACGTCTTCACGGCCGTACTTCTGGTCGGGTTTAATGATCCTTTTTGGAGCTTTTTTTCCACGCATATTTTTTAATTAGCTTTTTTTTCTTTTTTCGCGCCGTAAAGGCTGCGTCCGCGCTTTCTGCCTTCCACACCGGTCGAATCATAGACGCCTCTGACAATATGGTATCTGACGCCTGGGAGATCTTTGACTCTTCCGCCTCGGATTAGAACAATGGAGTGCTCCTGAAGTTTATGACCGACGCCCGGAATATATGCTGTGACTTCCTGGCCATTGGAAAGCCTGACTCTCGCGATCTTTCTTAAAGCAGAATTCGGTTTTTTCGGGGTCATGGTCCTGACCTGAGTGCATACGCCTCTTTTTAAAGGATTGCCTTTAGCCATTTTATGCTTTTTACGATGCAAGCTATCTAAAGTCAACTGCAAATCCGGCGTCTTGGATTTAGAAGCTTTGGATTTTCTGCCTTTTTTGAGCAATTGGTTGATTGTCGGCATAATTAATTATTTCGGTTTAAAAAATTCCCTGTTCGGGAACCCTCAAAGATGTGTTTTTCGCTACAATCCGGGGGTCTGGAAATTAATATTTAACTCCTAATATCTTAACTAATTAAGCTTAAGAAGTCAAGAGGTTCACAAAAAACGGCCTAAAATAGCGAAAGCCCAGTTGAAAATAGCGCTAAATATGCCGATATTCAAGAAACTGTCCGCGATAATGAGAGCAAAAAGGATAAAGGGTCCGGTTCTCTCCATCTTCTCCTTGAATTCCCCAAATCTGGCTGGAAGGATGGCATACAAAACCTTGGAACCGTCCAGGGGCGGCAAAGGGATGAGATTGAAGAGGAAAAGAGTCAGGTTGATGAGGGCCAGCATGAAGACAAAATTCACCAACAGATTGGCTCCGCCTAATGCTGGGGTGATGATTTTAAGGATGAGAACAGAGAGGATAATGAAGATTAAATTGGAAAAAGGACCGGCAAGAGACACCATGGCAGATCCCAGTCTCTGCGGTCTAAGGTTATATGGATTGACCGGCACGGGTTTAGCCCAACCGAATCCGGCGGTAAGAAGAAGAATGAAGCCTAAAGGGTCTATGTGGACCAATGGGTTCAAACTTAATCTTTTCTGGGCCTTGGCCGTATCATCGCCAAAAGCTAAAGCCGTGGCGGCATGGGAAAATTCATGGATCGTCAAACTGACCAGGATGGCCACGACCCAGGCGCCGAAAACTAATGGTTGTGAGAAAAGCCAGGTAAAAGGCATATGGGAATATTGTAGCAGGGTTTTTGACAAAAGCCAAGGTCTGTGTTAGAATTGAAAAACAAGAATTAACCATGATGATATGCCAAAAGTATGCGATATCTGCGGCCGAGGCACAGCCACGGCTTTCAATGTAAGCCATTCCAAAGTCAGGACTAAAAGGACTCAGGAAGTTAACTTGCAGAACAAAAGGATGGACGGCAAGAAAAAAAGAGTCTGCACTAGTTGCATTAAAACCGCGAACAAGAAGAAATAAAAACTACCCGCCAGAGGCGGGTGTTTTTATTTTTTTAAAAAGTATGCTGTTCGTAAACCGTCTTGTAGTCGCAGAGCTCCTCCTCGGAAAACCAGATATGGATTTCTTTTTCCGCGTCTTCCTTACTGGAAGAAGCATGGATTATATTCTCCACGGCTTTGCCGGTTTCGTCCGCATGACGGTAGCTCACATGGGAATAATCCCCCCGGATCGTGCCAGGAGCCGCGGCTTTCGGTTCAGTCGGTCCTGCCATCATCCTGACTTGCTCAATGGCTTCCACGCCTTCAATGACTATGGCAAGGATGGGGCCGGTAGTAATAAAATCTATTAGGAATTGACGGACTTTTTCCCCTCTTCTAATAGTAATGTCTTCGCCGTAATGATCTCCGGCCAAATTCTTGTCCGCCCATTTCATTTTCATGGCGACGATTTTAAGTCCGACTTTCTCAAAACGGGAAATAACTTCTCCCATGATCCCTCTCTTAACTGCATCCGGTTTTAATAATACCAGGGTTCTTTCAATTGTTGTTGGCATCTTAATTTCAAATTATAATTAAAATCTTTTCGGTTTGGTGATCTCCCTGACTTTCTCCAAAATCTGGGCCGGCGTGTGTTTGGACTTGACGAAGTATTCTGCCGCACCCTGCTCCTTGCCTTTGAATTGATCCCCTTCCTGTCCCAGATTAGTCAGCATGAGGACCGGAAGATTCTTAGTTTCCACATCCTTTTTCAACTCCTGCAGGATTGTGAAGCCGTCCATTTCCGGAAGAATAATATCCAGAAGGATAATAGCCGGCTGTTCCTTTTTGGCCATTTCCAATGCCTCAGTGCCCTTGTCAGTCACCAAAACTTCGTAGCCTTCTTCTTCAAAACGGAGCTTGTACATGTCCACGATCATGGAATCGTCTTCAACTAGGAGGATTTTCAGTTTTTCCAGCATATTGTTTTGGTTATGATTTTAATCATCTTAGCAAAAAAAACTTTTTTTGGCAAAAAGAAAGCAGCCAACCGGTGTTGACTGCTGTATATGCGCGGACGGCGGCGATCGTGGTATCGCCACCATCCCAGAACTGCCGGATTGGCAGGGAACATGCGCTGGGAGCCTCCGCAAAGACTCCCGCGCCCAAGGACAGAGACCATCTCTCCCTGGGGAAAAGCGCCTAAAGGAGGACAATAGACACTTCCCGAATAGAGCGACGTCGTCGCTCTCCCCCCAAACCGAGATCCAAAGATCCCGGTGTGGTGCGAATCAAACTTGCATTCTGCCTGTATAATAGCTTAAATCCAAATATTTGTCAAGGGGTCATGGTTTTAATCTGAAAAAACTCTTTTCCATCGCTGGAAAACACAATATCTCCCAATATATCCGTCCTTAGGATCTGAGCGCTGATTTTCTCCAGATTGCTAAGCGTCCGGTAGTGAGGATGTCCGAATTTGTTATTTTCACCCACGGAAATAATAGCTGTTTCCGGACTGGCTTTTTCCAGAAATTCCAAATCATTGGCATTGCTGGATCCATGGTGCCCAATTTTAATAATATCTGAATCCAAATCCCCGATCAGTTTCTCTTCTTCTTCCAAATCTCCCATGAATAACACGGAGGTGCTGGCATAGATCAGCTTGTTTGCAATGGATGAGTTGTTCAAATTTTCTATGGTCTTGCCGGAAAGGTTTTCTCTCGGCCAAAGGAATTCCATTTCTAGGTTTTCTCCCAGCTTAATCTCTTTAGGCGCCACGATTATCTCGGTAGGGATATTTTTTTCTTCAACTAAATTTAAAAAGGAAAGATAGTCCGCAGTTTTATAGGCCACGCCTGTAAAAAGGATCTTTTTCACTTTGTATCTCTTGAGAATTTCAATCATTCCAGAAAGATGATCGCTGTGAGGGTGGCTGAGGATTATCAGATCCAGTTCTTGGTCGAAGAAAGGCAGATATTTCCCTAACTTCTTCACAGTATTATTATCTGGTCCGCCATCAATTAGGATGTCCTGGTCGTCCGGAGTCCTGATGAGAGTCGCATCTCCCTGACCGACATCCAGAAAGTAAATTAAGAGTTTTCCGCTCGTTTCTCCGGACACTCCTTCTCTAGTTATCTCATACCTCTGGCTTTGAAAAAACCAAACCGTGGCCAGAGAGATGGCTACGGCTAAAACGGCGAGGAGGATTTTAGGAAATTTATTCATGGATGGATTATACCATCTCAGAGATAAATTCTTTCCATTTTTAAAAGACAACTTTTTAAGTTGCCTTTATCTTCTAATAAATCACCACAGCTCTCTTGTCCATCAGTTCCCAGTTGTAAAGAAAATCCTTAACTTTCATCCGGATCTCCCCGTAAACCGGATCCAGAAGGATCATCTTGTCCGGTTTGTCCTGGGTGCCGGTAAAACCAATCAACACGCGGGCGTGTTCAATTAAACGGGCCTTAACGGCTTTTCCCTCTTTTGTCCTCCAGGAAATATCTTTCCCCTTGCCCACGACTCCCCAGACTATTACTGGATTATCATTGGCCAGCTCCAGGGTTAAATCATTCAAAGATCCTTTGGTTAAAATCTTAGACAGGCGGTATTTAGAAGCCAAATCATAAATAGGCCTTTCGTAAACACCATATCCGGTATTTGGCATCTTGCCGTCTATGTTGCCGACAAACCCCAGATCCGGATCTCCCCACACGTTATTCTTGCTCCGTGGCTTAGGATCTGAAACCGGCAGTTGTTTGATCAACTCCTTTTCGGTTATCTGTATCTGCTTGTAATTCAAAACCATGCGCAGAGAAGCGACCTCGCAAGAAAGAGCGTGTTCCTGCTTGTGAAAAGGAACGCTTAGCTTCACAGCCGGTTCAATGGGCAGAATTTGGGCTATCTTGTAATATATCTTCTTTTCCACCCTTTTTATCTGCGCCAGACCGAAAAAAGGAATACACAAAAGAACTAGGAGGCAGATGATTATTAAAACCATCATCCCGATCCAAATTTTTTTATTCTTTGCTATGCTTGTATTATACCAGAAATTTAAAAAACACTCTTTGGGAGTGTTCTTTAAGCTAGGCCGCCTGCTCTTCTTCCGGCACCTCATAACCGCCGAAAGATTCACCTTCCGGAACTTCATAGCCACCTACGCTTTTCCGGCCTTCTTCCGGTTCCTGGTAGCCGTCAGTCTTCTTTTTTTCCGGCCCTTTAAACCGGGAGCCGCCTAAGTCTTCTGGAGTCATATGTTTTGCCTTGATTATTTCCTTCATCCTAACATCTTTAACAAAGGAAATCAATATGAGATCTGTCCCCATGGAATAAGGCTTAGAAGTTCTGCAGACTTCAGCCAGTAGGCTAACAACAGCCAGCTTACCCAGCCCAAAACCCTGGCCAGGGGGGCGCAAAATAATCCGACAAAAGCATTGGCTATCCCCCAAGTCATGAGGAAAGGAATGACGGGCAGGATCATGAGATTGGCTAGGAAAGAAACAAAGGAAAAACGGCGGAAATAGAAAAGAGTCAGTGGCCAAGTCGTAAGCTGGGCCGCCAGGGTGGTTAAAAATATTTCTTTAAGATGCAAGAACTCCGGACACCAAGAAAAAAACTTCTTTAGTTTTGGCTGGATGTACACCAATCCAATAACAGCCATGAAAGAGAGCTGGAACCCGACGTCTGCCATTAAAATCTGCGGATTGGCAAAAATCATTGTGGCCGCGGCCAGAGCCAGGACGTTTCCCATCTGCTTCAACCTCCCGATCTTTTGCGCATAGAGCATGACAATTCCCATGACTGCGGATCTTACGGCTGAAGCCGGAGCGCCTACTAGGAGAACGTACAAAACAATAATTACAGAAACAAGCCAGAACGCTTTCTGGCGGATCAGGCCGAAGCTGACGGCCAGAATCATTAAAATGGAAGCGACTAAGGTAATGTGGCTGCCGGAAATAGCCACAATGTGCGTAATGCCTAATTTGGAAAATTGCTGGTTGATTTCATCCGGTACGCCTTTGCTTTGGTTTAAAAGCATGGCTTGGAGCACAGAGACCTCCGGCTCGCTAATGGCTCTGTTTAGGCCGTCACTCATTTTCCTGCGGAAAGAAAAAAGGTAAAAAAAGAATTGGTCTTGGATTTTTCTTTTTGAATCTATTTCTTTTATCTTGGGAAAACTGCAGATGACATAGATCCGGTAACGGGCAAGATAACGGTTATAGTCAAAATCTTCAATCTTTTCCGGCTTCTTTAGAAAACAGGAAATCTCCACGGCGTCTCCGTAGTCATACTGAGGGAAAAGGGACGTACTAGTTAAGATAAGTCCGCTGGCTTCTTGCCACTCTTCCAATTTAATCTTTTCCGTCCTGACGGTCAGTTTCTGTTTATCCAACCTTTCATCTATATTGACAATCCTTCCCTGAAAAACAGCTTTCTGGTTTTCGTAGTGGTATATGTTATTCTGGTCGGAAAAATCCGGAAGGGACATCTGAAAACGGAAGAATCCGACGATTAAAAATAGAAGTATCAGGAAAAATCTTTTTTTAATGATAAAAAACGGGAAAATACAGACCGAGATGATTAAAAAAATACGGACGCTAAAAAAGTTGGCGAGGAATACTCCCAAAATAAAGCCTAAAAGACAGAAAAGAAAGATTTTGGATTTGGTTACCATTGAATAATGATAACCAAAGAGAGTTCAAGGGAGGATAAATTATCTGCCTTTATCTTCCCTGACGCCTATGATTATGGCGCCTATGACCAAGGCAACTATGACTACTATGCCGATTGCCATCATATGATTTGGACTGTTATCTCTTCGCCTTCTTCCTCAGATACTGCTCCACAAAATCGTCGAAATCCCCGTCTAACACTCTATCCACATCCGGCGTTTCATAATCCGTCCGGTGATCCTTTACCAGCTTGTACGGCTGAAGCACATAGGAACGAGCCTGGCTTCCCCATTCGGCTTGCTGGTATTCTCCCTTGATGGATTTAGCTTTCTTAACCTCCTCTTCTTCGTAATGTTTCAAAAGTTTTGCTTTTAAAATTTTCATGGCCATCTTCCGATTCTGTAGTTGCGATCTCTCATTCTGGCATTTTACATTCAGCCCGGTGGGGATATGCGTCAAGCGCACGGCCGAATCCGTGGTATTGACAGATTGTCCGCCATGGCCTCCGGCTCTCATCACCTCGACTTTCAAATCATCGTCCTTAATATCTATCTCTTTAATCTGGTCCGCTTCCGGCAGAACTTCCACTAATGCAAAAGAGGTATGTCTCATCTTTTCCGCATCAAAAGGAGAGATGCGCACCAAACGGTGGACGCCGTTTTCGGATTTGAGCCAGCCGTAAGCATATCTGCCGGAGATTTCCAAAACCGCGCTCTTAATGCCGGCCTCGCCGCCTCTTGTCTCATCCACCAGTTTTGCTTCCAAGCCATGCTTTTCTGCGAACCTTAAATACATCCTTAACAATATCTCCGCCCAATCCTGGGCATCCACCCCGCCTGTGCCCGCATGGATGGAAATAATGGCGTTTTCCTGGTCATAATTCCCGGAAAAAAGAATTTTGAATTCCATCCGGGAGAAGTCTAAAGAAATCTTTTCTAAATTTTTTTCAATTTCTTTTTCAATCTTCTCGTCATCCCTGGAAATCTTGGCTAAAGACAAAAGATCATCTATTTCTTTTTTTAATTCCTCCCAAGAGGAGAGCTCTTTCTTAAGATCCTCATACCTCTTACTGATCTCTCTGGCTTTATCCGGGTCAGACCAAAAATCCTGGAGACTGACCTCCTTTTCTAAAGAAAAAATTTCTTTTTTTATCTTCTCCAGGTCAAAGCAACCTCCACATCCCAGAGAGGCGTTTTTGCCAGCTTTCGAGTTGACTTAGTATTTCCTTCATATTATCTTGTCTTGCATTCTGCGGCGTATGGCTTGATAATCTGGCGGAATTCTTCCATTTCCTTGGGCAAAAAACTTCTGCCCTTGAATTTATTTTCCACTAATTTTCCAGGATGATTGAAATTCTGAAGAAAGTATTTTTTCGCCCCTTTGATCAGTTGCGCCATCTTCTTCACATCTCCCTTGCCGTGCAAACCCTTGACTAAAGTGCTTCTAAACTCGTAATCCAATCCGCTTGCCTTAATTAGCTTGATGCTTTCCTTGATTTTTCCCCTGTCTAATTTAATTCCGCAGAACTTCTCATACTTGTCCAAAGGACCCTTGATATCCATAGCCACATAATCCACCAGCTTCTTTTTCATTAACTCCCCCAGTATTTCCGGATTAAAGCCATTGGTATCCAATTTTACCAAATATCCCATTTTTTTCAAGGACCGCAGAAAATTAGAGAGTCCTTTTTGGAGTATGGGTTCGCCGCCGGTAATGACTACGCCATCTAAATACTTCTTTCTTTTCCTTAAAAAATCCAGGCTGTCATTGACCTTCAGATTCTTATTTTTTTTCATTAACCCAGGCAGAACTAAGTGCGGGTTATAACAAAAAGGACAACGAAAGCCACACCCTGAGGTGAAGACTATCGCTGCCACTTTTTTGGGGTAATCGAGCAGGGTCACTGGTTGCAGGCCGCCGACTTTCATAGACTCACAACTTCACTTCCTGAGCCTCTCTGAATGTCTTGCGGTCGCTGAACTCCGACTGCTTGCCCGGGTTCCACTGCGCCACCGGCCGGAAATATCCGACCACGCGGGAGTACACCTCGCACGACTGGCGCTTTAAATTTGTTTGTTCACATTCCATATATTTAAAAAAGTTTCTCTTCTTGTTCTTTAACAAACCCTATCTCCTCGTCACAGATGGGACAGAACTTGTGTTCCCCGGAAAGATATCCATGTTTGGGACAGACGGAAAAAGTCGGAGTCAAGGTGTAGTAAGGCAGATGGAAATTCTCCGCAATCTTTTTTACCAAAGACTTGGTACTCTCAATGCTAGGCAAACGTTCTGCCAAGAACCCATGCACTACGGTGCCACCGGTGTATTTCGTTTGGAGCGGATCCTGCTTTTCCAAGACATCGAAGAGATCGCTGGAATAGCCTACTGGCAAATGAGTCGAATTAGTGTAGTAAGGCGCCGCGCCTTCCTTCTGGTAGACTTCCTCATTGGCCACGATGATATCCGGATACAGTTCCTTATCCTTCTTGGCAAAACGGTAAGTCGCTCCCTCAGCCGGCGTCGCTTCCAAATTGTATAATTGGTTGTCTTCTTCCTGGTATTTAGCTAGGCGTTGAAGCATGAAGTCCATGACCTTGAGAGCAAACTCCTGGGCTTCCGGCGTAGACAGAGGGCGGTTCATGAAGTTGATCATAGCTTCATTCATACCGTTGATCCCGATGGTATTAAAATGGTTTCTCCAATATTCATTGAACCGCTCATGGATGTCGCGGAGATAGAATTTGCTATAGGGATAAAGTCCTTGGCTGGTGAATTCTTCCAAGACCTGGCGTTTTAATCTTAAGCTGGCTCTGGCTAAATCCATAACCTGGCCCAAACGGTTGAAGAAAGCTTCCTTGGTTTGGGAAAGATACCCGATGCGAGGCAGGTTGACCGTCACGACGCCGATGGAACCAGTAAGCGGATTAGCGGCAAAAATCCCGCCACCCCTTTTTCGTAGTTCCCTATTGTCTAAT
>CAYIIA010000024.1:0-10263 GCA_964363385.1 uncultured Gammaproteobacteria bacterium | reverse complement strand
GGTTCAGTAACATCCAACCCGCTGTGTTTTTGCTTGTTCCATTCAAAACTCCATGGCGTCGGGCTGGGCAGCTTCTGTCCGTTCCGGCAATCTGCAAAGCGGCTGCAATCTTCCACCACTCTTGGTGGTCCGCCCTCGCCGTCGCCCAGATAGAATTTCCAACCATAGAAAGACTGCGTCGCAGATCCTTCTACGCCTTTGCCGCCAAAAAGAGGGCAACCGGAAAAATTCGGCGCACAACTGTCACAAGTCACCTGGCCTTGGCCATATTGGTAATAGTCGCAATCTCCGCTTTGGCCCGAAGCAAAAACAACGCTACCGTTTACGATCTCGCAAGCTTCTCCGGATTCCAAGACATTATTATTACAAACCGCATTGCCACCGACCATCCGGAAAGACCAGCCATATAAAGATTGGGTGGCTGGATTAAAGCCAAGGCTAGGAGAACAAGCCGGGTCCGTCTTAACGCAAGATCCCCATTCCTTGTTTGCTCCGCAAACCTTGGCGCCGATGCAAGGAGTGAAGTCGTCGCAGGATTCGCGCGTTCCCGGCTCACAAGTTGTCTCCGCCGGAACCTGGCAAGTGCAGTCATTGGAAGGATCGCAAACCAATCCGGATTGGCAGACGCTGGAAGCGCCGCAAGAGGAAGTTTCCCACCCGCAAGGATCGCCTTTCTGGCCACGAGTCATTAAAAAACGAAAGTCATTGCTATACTGCTGGCCGTTAAAAACTCTGACGCTGGTCAAGCCGATCTTGTTCTGCGGAATATTCTCCGTAACGCTCTCCGTAGTCCAACCAGCCGGGGAAGAAGTGGTATTATACGGCCGGATCTGCCAAACCACGTTCTTAGTGCCACCCGTTGGAAAATTATTGCCGGTAATGACCGTGGTTTCAGGATACACGCCATGATCTGGATCCATATTGCAGATACCCGGCCTGACAATATTATTAATCGTAAAATCTTTCCCTTTACTGCTTAAACCATCCTTGTTAAAAACCCTTAAAACCGTTTTTCCCAAAGCCATACTCGGCACTTCAATGACAATCTGGTAGTCGGTCCAAACATCGCCGCAACCGGAAGCCGAGGCTAGAGAAGCTTTTTTAACCGCTCCGTCTTCGGTTGTTAAAGAAATTTCTCCCGGCTCATCACCGAAATTTCTGCCCAAAATCGTGACATAATTTCTAGGCGCGCCGTCAGCCGGTGAAATCCGCGTAATTTCCGGGATGCCGCTGCAAGAATCGCAAGTACCGCCGCAATCCGTCTTGGTTTCGCCTTCATCCCTCACTGAATTAAAGCAATGCAAGGGACGGACGACGGCATTAACCGTTTTGGATTCAAAAGTAGAGCCGCTGCCGGTCGTAAGCCGTATCTTTAATTTTAAATTCTGTCCGACTGTAAATGAAGAAGTGTCCCAAGAGGCAAAGACGTTATCCACTATTTCCTGGTTTGACGGCATACTGGCAAAGTCGCTGGCTTTGCTTAAATTATTTTCGCCGGCAAAAAATTCCATAGCCTCAACCGTTCCGCCCTGGTTCTTGCCATAACCCCTGATTTGCAGATCGCTACTAACTGGGATGGAAACTGTGCCGGCAAAATTAAAGTTGATTCCTCTTTGCCAATCCAATTCCGTATCTTTAAATCCGGAGATAAACGTATACTGGTTGCTGGTTATTGTTCCTCCACCACCGCCGTCTCCGCCGCCGTCTCCGCCTCCGCCTTCGGCGCCAGTGGCTTTGCTTAAATTGCTGATCACGAAAGAAGCAATGGAAAAAGCGGCTAAAGTGATAGCCAGCCCGATAATTGCGCCGGTGATTATCTTTTTAGCCTTGACTACTTTATCCGCGTCGCCGGAAGCCGTCATCCAGACAAAGCCGGCATAGAGGATAAGGATGATGCCCAAGACGCCCAAAAGCCCCAGGATTATCCTGATGATATTTGAGATTATGGTTATTAGGTCGGTATTACCCAATCCTGTGCCTTTTGCCGCTTCCAAGCCGAATTGATCCTGGGCGAAAACCGGACTGAAAACAGAAATCAGGCCGAACAAAACCAAGGCTAGAACCAGCCAAAAGATTTTTTTGTTTTTGCAACAAAAAGACATCTATTATATTAAAAACAATTTTATGGAATTATTGGGAGGCGCATTTGCCGAAACAGCAACCGGTTCTGCCAGCAGCGTCAAATTCAAGCCCTTTAGCCCGGATCCAATACCCTCCTTGGCCGTCATCTGCCGGTTGGCAGGCTTGTCCGTTTCCACAAGTTTCCGTGCCTTGCAGATCAGCTTCACACACCTTCAAATTATTGTCTGCCACGCATTTGCCGAAACAGCAGCCGGTTCTGCCGTCTGTAGCTCCAGGAAAATCCTTGGTCAACACCCAGCTACCGGATAGATATGTCTCGGCTTTATTATTGTCAAAATACAAAACTTGGCAAACTTCATCTTCTTTGCATGTGTTTGCCCCGGCTATCTGCTTGCAATCCATCTTCCCGTATGACGCCGGATTTGGCAGTTTGGCCTGCGCATTTCCCAGACTACTGTCTCGCACGCAACCCCTTGTGTTTTCACTATCCAAATATGAGCAAGAGCCGTCTCCTGCATCTGCGGGTCCGCCTGAAGGCAGAAAACAATTCTGGGTGATGGATTGGACTCCTGAACCGGCCAAGAAACTGTAATCTGCATTAGTGCCAAAGATATTGTGTGAGATCCGAGCCACGCTTCCGTCTGCCCAGCCGTTGCCATCGGAATCATTTTCTTCTTTGCTCACCCAATATCCGGCCGGGTTGATCCTTTCAGTAATGATATCTAAGACTAAATATCTCAAAGACTTGCTTTTAGCATCTGAGCCATAGTTATATCCCGGACGAATGGTCGCGCCTCTCATCAGGCGGTCGAACAAGACTTCAATTATCTGGCGGGAATCCGTAATCCTCTGGTCGCCGACCGGGGAAATAGTTTTAACTAATGGCGCCTGCATATCTATCTTCGGAGAAAGGAGAAAGGACCATTTGAAACTGTCTCCAAAACCGCTGCCACTCTCTGGCTCTGAGCTGCCGTAGGAAGTGATTCTGGCCGAATTATTGCTGCAATCCACATTGCATTGCATGCCCGCATTTAAATCATAAGCTGAACGGCCGGAAGTGCCGTTTCCTGAGCCAGACTGGCCTTGAGCCGAACCCACGGTCTCTCCGTTTTCTTCGTAGGTGTCAAAACTGCCATTTAAGGAATTACCGCTTAAATCAATGATGCCGTCTGAACCATCAGCTACCGGATAGAATACGGTTTTTCCGCCTACCGTCTTTTTGCAACGGCCGTCACCGCTGTCTGAACCGCCCCAAGAAGCGCAACGGGCATCGCCTGATCCCGCTAATTTAGCCGCTATGATTTCCACGCTGTACGGCGTAGGCGCGGCAGATCCGGAAACCACAGGCCAACAGTATATCCTGTCGCCGCAACTATTCACTCCGCATTCGATATTACCCCTTAATTCAATCGTGCGGTACTGGTTTGCCACTTCCATAGTGTAATTACTGACTGTCGTCAGTCCTTGAAGAATGGTCAGATTATCTTCTACGGCCGTAGGATCTATGGCTTCATTAAAATTGATTTGAAAAATGGAATTACGGAAAGGGTCCTGGCGTCCGGAAACGGTTTGATTGATATCCCCATTAGATCCGGCTGAACTCATGGAAAAGAATACATCGCCTGAAGGAGTGCCGTCTCCCTTCAGCCAAACGAAAGCATATGCCTTGCTGGCTGTTCCGACTGTCTTAGTCGTGAATGTTAAGGAATCGCCACCGGCTTTAAAATCACTTGGCAAGCCGGCGATTATTGCATCAACAATGTTTTCTTTGACTGTCTCCATATCTGCGCTGACATCAATATCCTGGCCGTAGACCAAGGTTTTTATGGCTGTGCCGCTCTTTTTGACTTGCAGTCTATCGCCATTATTTTCAGCTTGGAGATTGGCGGTCCAAGAATTGCCTCTGGATGCTTGGGCGCTGATAGTTATAGTCAGCCCATTGGCGGAAAAACTTTTTTCCTGATCCTGAAAAAGCCCGCTATCCCGAAACTCAACATCTCCAGGCCATTTAGCCATTATTTTCCCGTCGCTGGAATTAATGGAAATTTCAAGATTGCCTGAATCACTCCCCGTGTATGTTCCAGTACTGCTTAAACTGGCGCTAGTATCTTCGCCTTTAACAAAATTTCCCACCAAAGCATCACTCTCGGCTTCAAGCTCGTTTTCTACGGAAACCGTAAAAGTCGTCGGCGTAGGCGCTCCGGCAGCATAGTCATCGCCCTCACCATCCGGGTAAGGATAAACGCCAGACAAATCTTTCACTTCCGGCGGATCTAAATCTAATTTTCCGTTAGTGGTGAATCCCCAGGCATATTGGTTGCCGGAGAGCATGGAGAAAACGGAATTGTCCGGATTAGCCACTGTCCTGATGCCTTCCGACAAAGTCACTTTGAATTTAGTATTCTCATTCAAGGCTCCTAAGTATTTGGATGCCACGAAGACAAAGGTTCTTTTGTCTGAGGTTTCCCTTACTACGCTGCCGGCAAAGGCTGTCTTGCCGTAATCCTCGCCGTCATCCACGCAATTTCCTGTATCGTCTATCTCGCAGATCTCCACATTCTTCATGGCTTCATTGTCACATTTGCCATCTTCGCTAGTATCATTACAAATTGTGTCTGATTTTATCTGCTCCTTAAAAGTCACGATGATCCTGGTATTAATAGGGATGTCTGTCGCATTCGGCGCCGGGTAGACGCTTTCGATCGGACCGCGGCCGATGCCCCAACGGCCAAGATCGCCCAAACCTCCGGGACCGCGATCATTCCCTCCGCCCGTGCCGTAAAAATTGCCGGTTAAAGAGCTGATAATGAAGGAAGCGATGGCAAAAGCCGAGAAGATTATTACCAGTCCGATAACCGCGCTAACCAAAATTTTCTTAGCCTTTTCCACTTTATCCGAGTCTCCGGAAGCCGTCATCCAAACAAAACCGGCGTACAGGATTATTAAAACAGCCAGGATGCCGAGGGTGCCCAAAATTATCCTGACGATATTGGAAATAACGACGATCAGATCAGTCGTGCCGAGTCCGGTGCCAGCCGCGGCTTCTAAACCGAAACGATCCGTGCCCTGCGCTCCGACTATGCCGGGAAAAAGAAGAGCCAACAAAAAAACCGCCAAAAAACAGCATAACACCGAATTTCTGACGGTCAGGATCGACTTTTGTTTTGAAAAAAGTCTTGTGACAAGCATAAATTTCAAGTTAAATAAATTATTGCTGGCTTAAAATTTCTTTGACTAAAGAAGAGACTGATTGACCGTCTGCCTGGCCTTTGGTTTTTTTCATAACGGCTGCCATGACTTTGCCGAAATCAGACGGACCTTTGGCCCCGGCTTCGGAAACCGCTTCCATAACTAGAGCCAAAACCTGGTCATTAGACAATTGCTCCGGCAAGTATCCAGTCAAAATTTTAATTTCGCCTTCTTCTTTGTCGGCCAGATCGCTCCTATTCCCTTGGCGGTATGACTCAATGGAATCCTGCCTTTTTTTCACTTCGGCCTTAATTACCGAGAGAGTTTCTTCGTCAGGCAGAAAATCCTCTTTAGCCATTTTCTTTTCGATTTTTTTATTGACTAAAGCGGCCTTAAGCATCCGCAACACGGAGGTTCCGGCTTCGTTTTTACTCTTATACGCTTCTAAAAAGTCACCTTCTATTTTTTCTTGGAGCGTCATCGCTTAAAATAATTTGCAAGTTCGCAACCAACAACTTCTGCTGATTGCTTTTTGCCTACTATTTGTATCTGCGAGTCGGTTCTTCCACTAATTTGCCTATCTTCTTCAAGTAATCCCGTTTTTTGGTAATTTCATCCCTTCTCTTAGCCGCTTCCCGGACTGCAGTCTTGTTTTTTTTCGGTTCGTAATACCGGATTTTCTTGGATTGGAGCAAACGTCCGCTTTGCTGGACTTTCTTGGTAAACCTTCTGACTAGCGCTTCAAAAGTTTCCCCTTTTTTACGTTTTACTTCCGCCACTTTAATTCACCTCGCTTTCTAATGTTTAATTATTTAATATCTTCCAGTTTTTCCAGACGTTTTTTCATCTCACCTTCAATCTTATTGAAATCCACCACTTCCTGGATCCCGCCTTCCATGTCTCTAATAAGGATAGTACCGTCTCCGACTTCTTTCTGGCCTAAGATTAAAGTGAACTTAACTTTCAGTTTATTAGCCATTTCCAATTGCACCTTCAGGTTGTCCTTGTAAAAAGCCTGGGAAGACCTGATCCCGACTCGCCTTAATCTCTCGTAAAGCGTAAAGGCTTTTTTCTTGGCCGACTCCCCTAGTTGAGCCAGGAATATATCCGGGGTCTCTTCTTTGACTTCAATCTCTTTCTCCCGAAGTTTGGCGACTACGCGGTCTACGCCCAAAGAAAATCCGCAGGCCGGCGTCTGTTCCCTTCCACCCATAAGCTCAACCAAACCGTCATACCTGCCGCCTCCGCCCAAAGCCGTCTTGCCTTCAGTGTCGTCCGAGGACCAAAATTCAAAAATCGTCCGGTTGTAATAGTCTAAACCGCGGACAATGTATGGGTTTAAAACGTATGGCAAATCCAACTCATCCAGATATTCCACTACTTTCATAAAATGTTTTTTGCATTCATCATCCAAATAATCCAGAATCTGAGGCGCCTCATCTCTTAGGTTTCGGCATCCTTCCTCCTTGCAGTCCAAAAGCCTTAAAGGATTTTTAGCCAGTCTTCTCTTACAATCTTCGCATAGTAATTTTTCCTTTGATTTATAGAATTTAGTCAGATTCTTTTTGTATTCCTCCCGGCAAACTATGCAACCGATGCTGTTTATCTGGATAACCGACTCCACGCCTAATTCGTTCAAAATATTAAAGCCTAAAAGGATTAATTGGGCGTCCAGGGCCGGACTGGATTCGCCAATAGCTTCATAGCCTAACTGATAGAACTGGCGGTATCTTCCGGATTGAGGCTTTTCATGCCTGAAAGCCGGGCCGAAATAAAAGAATTTGACCGGCTGAGTCTGATTAACCATGCCATGCTGGATGTATGCTCGGGCCACAGAAGCAGTCATTTCCGGCCTCAAACTAAGATTGTCTCCGCCCTGATCTATGAAAGAGAACATTTCCTTTTCCACAATATCCGTCTGTTTGCCCACACCACGGACAAATATTTCCGTGCTCTCTAAAATCGGAGTGTCGATACGGCCATAGCCGTAGTCACTGGCTATTCTCTTGGCTTTTTCCCTCACAGCTTCCCAATATTTCTGATCTTGAGACAAAATATCCCTCATGCCGGTAACAGTCCCGATCTCTTTCTTGCTTTTCCGACCACGTTTAACAGCCTCTTTTGTTTCTTCGCTAATTTTCTTTTTTGGTCTTGGCATATTATTCTAAATTGTAAACACGATCATTAAAGATCGTAATCCGGTTGAAAGGCCATCCTCGCAACCATGTCCGGCCGATGATAAAATCCCGGCTGACCGGTCCAAAAACGCGCGAGTCCAGGCTTTCATTCCGGTTATCTCCCAAAAGAAAGTATTCGTTATCTGCCAAACTGACTTCGCCATACCCTCTTAAAGGCAAGCTGGTCACGGTATCTTCGGATAAATAATCCTCGTCTAGCTTTTCGTATTGATTATTTTTAAAAACATACACTTGACCATTTTCTATCTTAATCTTCTCGTTCGGCAGGCCTATGGCTCTTTTAATGAAATACTGCTTAGGATCCCTGGGATACTTGAAAACCACGATATCCCCTCTTTTAGGCTCGTTAAATCGGTAGGAGATCTCATCTATAATTAAGTATTCATGGTCGTAAAAATTAGGCTCCATAGAGGCGCCCTTAACATAGAATGGCTGGATCAAAAAATAACGGATGGGCAAGATAATAACCAGAGCGACTATGGCCACAGTGACTATCTCCCAAACAAACTCCAGGGTTCGGCGCAAGACCGATTTCCCGGAACCGAAACTTCCAGACCCGAAATCCTCTTTGGAAAAGTTATCCACCGATTAAAGGTTAAATTTAGCTTAATTGCATTATACCACAAAATCATTTTTTTACAAATTCCATTTATGCCAGACCATTTTTTCCATTTTCTTGCCAAATATTTCTCTTGATGGTACAATTAATAAATAAAAATAAGCTAAAATAGCATGCCACAGGAAAATATCAATCTTGCGCCGGATAATTCTTTCCGCCAACCTAAAAAAATCAATGAAAATCCACGCCAAAGACCGGGAAAGAGCCGTTTCAAGGTCTGGTTTTTTATTTTTGCCGCTTTAGTCATTATTGGTTTATTGGTCTTTTCCTCTTCTGCGGTTTTTTCTGACAACAATCTGGTTCAAGGCCTTTCCAAATTCAATCTTTTCAAACAATTAGGAAGATTGGTCAGTTTAGGAGATAAAAATCTGCAGGGAGAGAAAGAGGATAGAATTAATATGTTGATAATCGGGATGGGTGGCAGAAACCACGATGGAGGCACCTTAGCCGACACTATTATTCTTGTTTCCTATAAACCTAGCACTAAACAGACTGCCATCATGTCCATTCCACGCGACTTAAGCGTACAGACAGACAATAGCGGGTGGATCAAGATAAACGCGATTCATGCTTATGCCGAACAAAAAGAAGAAAAAAGCGGGGGCAGAACCATGGCTGACGCCTTAGGCAAGACCTTGGGAGAAGAAATACCATACTACGCTGTTGTGGATTTTGACGGCTTTGAGAGGCTAATAGACGAATTCGGCGGGGTAGACGTGGACGTGGAAAGAGATTTGGTGGATTACCAATATCCTGTCAGGGGCAAAGAAGACGTATATCCGATTGAAAGCAGGTACGAGATCCTGCGTCTTGCCAAGGGCCAACAACATATGGATGGCGAACTTGCCCTTAAATACACTCGCTCCCGACATGGCTTGGGCGTCGAGGGTTCGGATTTCGCCCGGAGCCGAAGACAGCAAAAAATCCTGGCTGCTTTGAAAAATAAAATCTTTGAACTTAACACTATTTTCAATCCTAAAAGGATAAGCGGGCTCTTAAGCGCATATAATGATCATATCAACACTAACTTGGAAATCTGGGAAATGCTGAAACTGGCTCAGTTCGGCAAAGATATCCAGACTGACCAGATTATCAACCGTTCTTTGGACGACGGTCCTGAAGGACTCCTCTTTTCCCGGATAATGAACGGGGCATACGTGCTTCTGCCTTTAGGAAATAATTATGATTTAATCAAACAGCGTTGGCAAAATATCTTTTCCAACGAAAGCCAGGAGGAAGCAGATAGGCAAGCGAGTTTCTTAAGGAATATAGCGCTCCAGGAAGCCGCAGCCAATGCTTCTTCCACTGAAGAAACAGCCTCTTCCACTCCTGATATCACTAAAGATGCTGACGCAGAATCTTCCGGCAGCTTCAAGAATGAGGGGGCGGAGATAGAAATACAAAACGGAACCTGGACTACGGGTCTGGCTGGACAGGAAAAGACCAGGCTGGAAGAAAAAGGCTTCACTGTAACCGCGACTGGCAACGCTCTTAATCATGAATATGCCGGGACTTTGATCTACGACATCTCTAAAAAAAATCCTTTAACCGCTGAAGAACTAGCGAAAATTTACGGCTCGGATGTGACTGTAAAAATACCGGCTGACATTTCTTCTGATGCGGATTTCCTCATCATCCTGGGGGCCGATTAAAAAAATACTCCGCCTCGAAACGAATCGAGGCGGTTTTTTTCCTAATGCTTATACTATCGCAATCCTATCCAGGATTTTGGCATAGCTTGGCTTAACTAAGACGCGCTTGTCTTTCTGCCGATAAATCGGGCCATTGCCTTTTTGGACAAACAGGCTATACTTGAGCCCCAGATCTTCCTCATGTTTCCAGAAGAAAGCAGCGAGATCCTGGTTGCACTCCCAAAGATTATGAAATGCGCCGTCGTCGCAACGTAAGTCGTCGCAGAAAACACTCCCCTCCAGACGGCTTCTGAACATTGCTCTAGTGTGGCCATCTAGCGCCTCGACGAAATAGTGGCGTTTACTACCATTTCCGCCTATACCGCTTCTTCGACTGTTTCGGCTCATAACAAACCCTCCTAAGATTGAATACTCCCACAGAAACTTTCTGTCCGCCTTAATTTAACAAACAGGCATGATTTTGTCAACTTAAAAAAAGAAATCCTGCATCAGCCGGGCTGACACAGGATTGAAACGCGGGATG
>CAYIIA010000023.1:0-10412 GCA_964363385.1 uncultured Gammaproteobacteria bacterium | reverse complement strand
GCCGCCACTCCCACCCCCGTAAAGACGAAAGAAACGACTGCATAGGAAGCAAAGATGACGATGATCCCGAACACGGCCCACATCATGGCATCCTTGCCTTTCTTGACTTTGGAGGAATCTCCGCCGGAAATCATCCAGATGAGTCCGCCGTAAATGAAAGCCAAGAGAGCCAAGACTCCGGTCAGTCCCAGAGCCGCCGTGATGACACCCTTGACTATGGCCTCGAAACTGGCGCCCAGAGGATTGTCTAGGGGGGCTCCGCCGCCTCCGGCCGTGCCGCCGGCTGGACTGCCATCAGAAGTTCCGCCACCAACGGGGCCAGGCACATCAGTGCCTCCCGTTTGGCTACAAGTATATCCTACTTCGCCTAAGCATGCCTCGGGAAAAGAACAGTCAGTACAGGTCGCCGTTTTTGTTTCTCCGAGGACATTAGTACAAATACAATCAACGGCCAACACTTGGCCAGAAACCAAAAATAGCCCCGATAAAACAACCGTTAAAAAAACCATCTTGTTTTTCATATTTTTATCTTATTTCTTCTTATACATATTATATCTTATTAGACAAAAAAAATACAGGGAGCACGTGCCAACGATTGACACGTACTCCCCGTTTGAAACGTCGCTCCGTCTAACGGATAACGAAATTGAAATTCACCTCCTTATCTGCTCCAAGAGCAATGGCTCCATCTTCCGTAATTGTAAACTTGTACTCTACCCCGGCTGGCTGATCGTAGAACTTCTTGCTTCCGTCATACTGACGGATGTAAAAGCGGCCATCCGCTTTATAAAACACTGTCTGGCCTACTTTACATTCGCCGATACTCCGAAGATTTTGACCAAGCACCAGCTTCTCCCAATCGCCATCATTCTTGGAGACCGCAACCCTCTCTTTCTTTACCTGCTCTCCCAGACAGTCTCCTTTTATCCAGACGGTTTTGTCATCCGTGGTGACCACTTCGACTAACTCATCAATCACTCGTCCAGTGATCCTGACTTCGTCACCGGCCTTGATATTCGGCCCGGATACGAACTTCTTTTCTTTCTCAACCTGAGCCGTCGTATCCTGGCTGATCGTTTTCCATTCCTTACTCGCCGCCTTCAACTGGCGACTGACAGCGGCCTGGCGGAAGCTTGCCTGAAGGCTATGCTTCCATGCCTGGCCGTAGCTCGTCTTCTCCGTAAAGGATAGGAGCAAGAACAACGCGAACGAGTAAATGATGATTCTCTTTTTGGCTGACTCGCTGCCATAGTTAAGCTTGTAAGCTACGGCTGCGCCGCCAAGGAAAAACAGCATCTCCAGAATCAAAGCCATGGATTTTTCCTGCTCGCTCTCCTTACTAGACCAAATGTCTAGTGGCAAGCTGAAGAAATACGTTGCCAACAACCTGACCCCTATGAACGCTATTAACGTCCTGGCGCACGTCCCAATCGCGGCCAACAACTTTGATGTTTCGCTTCCCTTGTTCAACTTCTCGGCAACCTTCTCAAAGCCGAAAAAGAACAAACACACAGAAAACACCAACCAAATTGCTGACTCCTTCAGTAAAATCACCAGCAACGTCGTAGCGAACGCTGCTACTAACATTTGCACTGCTTCTTTTCTGCTCATGTCTCACTTCCTTTCCAGGAGCTTATTCACTCCTACCGAAATTCTTGCTTCTCTCACTACCTCCATAATCCCTCCGTCTCTGCCTCCACCGCCGCTACGTTTTTCCATGAAACGCTTGAAAATGCTTCCAAGCGCGCCACCGATCCATTCCACAAAACTCTCCCCTTCTTCGCGAAGAGAAAAAATGAAGTAAGGAACGGTTATCGACCAGAGAATCACGGTCAGGAACCATCGCCACCTGGACGGATACTCTGTCTCCGGTTTTTCGGACTTGGTCACGGGCTCGGTCGAGACGTTAGACGTCGTAGTAACAGACACATTAGAGGCGCCAGAGGACATATCGTTATTCTCTGACGATTCACGGCCATTACTTACGAGATACCGCATTCCTGGAATTTCCAGGAACTTGCCAATCGCCTGCTTGGCGAATGGCACGGCACCATCTTTCACCCGGATACCGGCATTCTTCGATTCTGACCAAAGGACGGGGTGGTCAAATAGATTCAGAATGGTGGCCACCGTGACCACTAATGAAACCACGACGAGTACCATGGACCGGTAGTTGTTAGCTTCCGGCCTGTCAGAACACGTCGTGCCAATTGCTTGGCCGACTGCGTTGACAAAACCAATCTGTGGACAGAATGTCGCCAGAACTAGAACCAAGGCGACAAAAATGGATGCTAACACTACCAACACTACAAAAAACAAACACATCAGACTCATTTTTTTTCCTCCTGCTGCTATTTGTGCAGCTTTTGTTGAGCTTGTTCCAAAACCGCCAACTGCCTTATCTATTCCTCGCGCTCAATTTCCTCGGCCATCCTTTTCCTTGCCTCGTCACCGGCACCGTACCAAATGATCAGCCGGAAAAGGTTTTGGAACGGCTGGCCTCTCTTGACCAGACCGACCGGCGCCTTTGCCACTGTCTTTTTTTTGCCTTTGAGTACCACTGTTTCAACGCAATTCACGTCTCCGGAGAAAACGAAGGTGACTTCCTTCTTTCCAAAAAACGACTCAATTACAAAGGTTGTCGCTCCTTCCTCCAGCTTCTGAGAAACGCCCAGGGTGGACATTATTGTCCCCTCAGCTTTCCCGCCCGGAACACTCACAATGACCGCCACCTTGAATCCATCGTCAGCGCTTCCGCTGACAACGGTTCTTATGGCGTGCTTTGGAGGCTCGGACTTCTTTTCTGATTTTTTCTTTCCTTCCGTGTCCGACTCCTCCGGCCTAGACGCATCGCACTTCGCGCACTTTGGAGCCTTGTAATAATTCGTGTTCCCGCAGGAACACACCCAGTTCTCTTCGCTCAGCTCTCTTCTCCTTCTCCTCTCTCCCTTGGGAGAGGGCTAGTTGTAAAGTTCTTTCCATTGTTTCTTTCCTTATTTTCACCCCTTTAAACAAGCAAAAGAGGCAAAGAAAGGAAATAATTACTAATATACTAATATATCATATTTACAACATTCTGTCAATAATAAACAATTAAAAAATGGCTTAAATAAGCCATGATACATTTTAAACTAAAATTAAATGTTCTTTTTGTGCAAAATAGGCCAAAAAAGAATGATGGCCATGATAATTAAAATTAGACTAACGATCTGCGGAAAACGGAAACCTAAAACCAATAATGTCGAGTCTATCCGGATGAATTCCATGGAAAAACGGATCAGGCCATACCCCAAGAAATATACCAGGGTCGGAATCCCGGTTTTTACGCCTTTCCTGACTAAAAACAACAGAATGAGGAAAAGAATGAAATCCAAAATTGATTCATACAGGAATGTCGGATGAAAAAATCCATAGCTTTCAAAGCCTCGGGGTCTGTTTGCCAAATCAATGGGTATGCCCCAGGAAACCGGCTTGCCGAAAAGCTCCTGGTTGAAATAATTCCCCCATCTGCCTAAAGCTTGGCCTAGAGCCAAAACCGGAACACCAATATCTAAAATCCGCAAAAAATTAATTTTCTTTTTTCTCGACCAGACTAAGAGAGTGGCGAGTCCGAGGATGATGGCGCCGTGGATAGCCAATCCGCCTTCCCAAATTTTAAAGATAGCCCAAAGATTGTTTTGGTAATAATTCCAATTCAAAACAAAAACTTGGTAAAGCCTGGCTCCCAGGATACCGATGACCACTACCCAGAAAAAAAGATCCTGGATGTCATCTAATCTTAAATTCTTTTTTTTAGCCAAAGAGGTTAAAATCCAGAGGCCTGAAAAAACAGCCAGGACAATTATTAATCCGTAGTAATGTATCTTTAGGCCTCCAATCTGAAAAAATATCGGGTTGGGGTGGAAATAGTGCAGGAGATTCATAATTGGATTATATCATAAAAAAATACGCCTGCCCGAGACGCTTCCGGGCAGGGTAATACTTGCGGTGGTCTAAACAGACGCTGACACAAGCTTCTTTGTAATCACTGTCTGGATATTCACCCTCCTTACTCCTTGTTGGTGGAGTTTGGCTTTTTCTACCCGCGCTTTCGTGACGCAGGTAAATTCCAATCGCCTGTCCACCTTGCCGTCTTTCCACCAAAGCACCGCCTTCTTATCTCGCTCTGCCAATTTCCGCTCCTTTCCGTTCATCCCACCCATTGGGACAAAACATAATCATTCTAGCAAAGAAAATGCTTCTTGTCAACTTAAAAGTCCCGCTCCAGGCGGGACTTTTTTAAACAGATTCTTGCTTTAGATAATTTTCCTTGCCCTTGAAATAGTGGAATTTCCTGCCGGCGCAGACAATAACCGGATCTCCTTTTTTCAGTTCCTTCACTCGGTTCATAACCGTCCTGGCCATCCTGGCATAAGTATGGGAAAAGAAAGACTGGCAGGGCATCACGCCCCAGACCAAGTTAAGCTGGTTCCTGACGGTTTCGTTTTCCGTGAAAGCGAAGATCGGGATCTTGGATTTGTAACGGGAAATGAGCCTTGCGGTGTGTCCGGTCTTAGTCAGGCACAGAATCGCTTTGGCTTTCATTTTTTCCGCCATGTCTTGAGCATTGAAAGCCACTCTTTCCACTGGCGAATTGACTTTCTTTAACTTGTTTTCCAAAGATTGCTGGACCTTGAATTCTTCCGGCTCCAATTCCTTGGCAATGCGGTTCATGGTTTTGACTGAGAGCAGGGGGTATTTGCCGGCCGCAGACTCGCCTGAGAGCATGATGGCATCCGCGCCGTCTAAAATGGCGTTAGCCACGTCGGAAACTTCCGCCCGTGTCGGCAGGGGATTCCTGATCATGGAATCCAGCATCTGGGTGGCCACGATGACCGGCTTGGCCGCCAAGTTGCATTTGGAAACTATCTTTTTTTGGATAAGAGGCACATCTTCAAAAGGCAGCTCGATTCCCAAATCGCCTCTGGCGACCATGATGCTGTCTGAAACCGAAAGGATGCTGTCGAAGTTCTTTACGGCCTCCTTGCTTTCAATCTTAGCGATGATCTTAGTCCTCGGCTCTTTGGCTTTTTCCGAGACGTAATTGAACTTCTTTTCCAAATTCAGGATCTTTTTCCTTAACCTTGAAATATCTTTTTCGTCTTTGACAAAAGACATGGCAATGTAATCCACCCTGTTCTTAACAGCGAATTCCAGGTCTTTCAAATCCTTGGCCGTGAGAGGGTCTGCGGAAATGACGCTGCCAGGAAAATTCATGCCCTTATGGGTTTTAACCAATCCGCCCGTCAAGGCTTCGCAGATGATTTCTTTTTTTACGATCTTTTTAACCTTTAACTTGATTAGGGCGTCATCGATTAAAACCATGGCTCCGGGCTTAATATCTCGGGAAAGATCATAATGGACCGGAATCTTTATTCCTTTCCCTTTTTGGAATTTTTTGTTGGAAAAAAACAAAGTTGTTTCCTGGTTCTTTTTAATACTGACTCCTTCCCCCACATCGCCTATCCTGATCCTCGGGCCCTGAAGATCCGCCATAATGGCGATGCTCCTCTTTGACTGCTCGGCCGCTTTTCTTAAATTTCTGATTAAAACCAAATGATGGCTGTGCGCGTTATGGGAAAAATTAAGCCTGGCCGCGTCCATGCCGGAGACGATCATCTGCTTCATGATGCTGATTTTCTCCGAAGCCGGCCCGATGGTGCCGACGATCTTAGTCCGGATCATAGGTTGATTTTTTCCAAGATGGCCTTGATGCCCGGGATTTCCCAATATCCGCCCTGAAGAGTTTTGACTAATGCGATTAAAGAAACAATGGCGACGATAAGCCAAAGGAGCCAACCGATGAGCGGAATCCAGAAAATGAGGCTGCCGATTATTTCAATGATGAAAAGCGCCAGTCCCTGTTTGGCATGAGCCTGGGCGAATGGACTGTCTCTTTTAACTAAAAGCGGGACTAAACAAAGGATCCAGAGATACGACAGAGCGGCTACAGCTTTATTCTCTTCAATATCCTTGGGATCAAAAGAAATTTTGTCTTTCATGATTTTTTATCTTATTTACTAAAATATTTAACATAAGCCGGGAAAAGAATCGTTTCTTCAATACTGACCCGGCTGAAGATCCGGCTGGAGCTTTTTTCAAAACGCGCCGAAAGATCTGAATCAAGATTTCCTTTGGCTTTTTTTATTTCACTCAAACAATCGGCTATCTCCACGGCATATGTTTTCATTTGTTCGGAAAACAACCGGCCCAATTTTTTCAATTTCTCCTCCTTAGACCCGTTAAATACCGGGTAAATCATCCCGTCTTCTTTTTTTAAATGGATGGCGAGGACTTTTTCTAATTTGATTGCTTCGCTAAGGACCGATTTGTTTTCCTTGGCCAAAGCGTCAATGACCCCGAGGATCTTGAGAATGATTTTGTGTTCGCTTTTTAAGACGGCGATTAAGTCCATAAATGGAATTATTTATTCCTAAAACTTAGGATATATACGGCTAAAGAAACAACCACTGCTCCAACTAAAGCCGCCAGGGTTGTTTCTGTCACTAAATTGAAGAATTTCCAGATCCTTATCCCTCCCAAAAAACGGAGCAGGGCGATGATGATCCCGATGGCGCCCCCGGCTACGGCTCCGGAAATAGCGGAGATGATCATGTGTTTGCCGAAACTTCTAAGGGTTTTCCAACCGATGAAGACAAAAACCAAAATCCTTAAAATCCAAACCAAAATTTCTTGCCGATCGAACCAGAATCCGGCTCCCGGACGATTGGCCAACAAACGGAGAATGATTTCCAAAACCAGACCGGTTAAGAACGGCCATTTGACAAAAGAGAAATACACGGTGAAATCTATGGGTTCCCAGGTTTTGTCGCGATTGAAGATTTCCATGTACGGATTATACCACAAAAAAAGCGGTCCGCTAAGGACCGCTTCCTTGAAGTGTTTTACATCATCCCCATCCCGCCCATGCCCGGATGCATGCCATGGTCGCAGGCTTCCTTTTTGTCAGGCAGATCGGCCAGAGCGCATTCCGTGGTGAGGATCATGGCCGCGGCTGAAGCCGCGTTCTGAATCGCAGACCGTGTAACCTTGGTCGGATCAATAATGCCTCTTTCAATTAAATCCTCATACTCCCCGGTCAAGGCGTTGAACCCGATATTGCCGTCCTTTTTCTTCACTTCTTCCACTACCACTTCGCCGTTTCCGCCGGCATTGTAAGCAATCTGTTTCAAAGGCTCTTCAATGGCTTTCTTCAAGATTTCAATGCCGATCTTCTCTTCTCCGGAAACATCCACGTCATTCAAGGCTTTAGCGGCTCTTATCAAAGCCACGCCTCCGCCGATGACAATGCCTTCTTCAATCGCGGCTTTAGTCGCGGCCAAAGCATCCTCTATCCTTAATTTCTTTTCTTTCATCTCGGTTTCAGTCGCCGCTCCCACTTTGATGATCGCCACCCCGCCGGAAAGCTTGGCTAACCTTTCCCTTAATTTTTCCTTGTCAAAATCCGAATCTGAGAGATCCAGTTCCTTATTGATCTGGGAAATCCTTTTTTCCACTTCCGCTTTGTCTCCTCGACCACCCACGATAGTCGTATTCTCTTTAGTGGAGATGACCTTGTCAGCCGAACCCAAGACTCCCAGATCCACATTGTCCAACTTCAACCCGATTTCCTCAGTCACAACCTTAGCTCCGGTCAGAATAGCGATGTCCTGGAGCATTTCTTTTCTTCTATCTCCGAATCCCGGAGCCTTGATGGCTAAAGCATTGAAAGTGCCTCTTAATTTATTGACCACGAAAGTCGCCAAGGCTTCACCTTCCACATCGTCTGAGATAATGACTAATTCTTTTCTGCCGCCTTGCGCCAGCTTTTCCAGTAAAGGAAGGATCTCCTGCAAAGAAGAGATCTTCTTGTCTGTGATTAAGATATTAACGTCATTGTATTCGGCTTCCATCCTTTCCGGATTGGTGATCATGTAAGGAGAGATGTAACCTTTTTCAAACTGCATGCCTTTGACGATTTCCTTTTCAATGCCGAAGGACTGGCCTTCTTCCACTGTAATCACTCCGCCGGAACCCACTTCTTCCAAGGCTTCCGCGATTACCTTCCCGATCTCCTCGTCATTGGCCGAGATGGAAGCAACTTGCTGTCTTTCTTCCTTGCTGTTAATGGCTTTGGAATTCCTTTTCAATTCCAAAACCAGAGCCGCCACGCCTTTTTCCATGCCATGCTTGATCGTGATGGGATTGGCGCCGGCAGTCACATTCTTCAAGCCTTCCGCAACCATGGCCTGGGCTAAAACCGTCGCCGTAGTCGTTCCGTCTCCAGCCACATCATTAGTCTTGGAAGCGACTTCCTTGATCAGTTCAGCGCCCATGTTTTCAAACTTGTCTTCCAGTTCCACTTCCTTGGCAATAGTCACGCCGTCATTGACTATCTGAGGCGCGCCGAAACCCTTGTCTAAAACCACGTTTCTTCCTTTAGGGCCAAGAGTGACTTTAACGGCATCCGCCAACTTGTCTACGCCGGCTTTTAATTTATTCCTGGCTTGTTCATTGAAAAGAATTTGTTTTGCCATATTATTATTCAATTATTGCTAAAACGTCTTCGTGAGACAGGATTTTGTAATCCTGGTTTTCCACTTTGATTTCTTCTCCGGCATATTTTCCAAAAAGGACTTTCTGGCCGACTTTGATTTCCAACTTGGAAACTTTTTCGCCGTTGCCGATGGCCATGATCTCGCCTTCAGCCTTCTTTTCCTTATCCACCGTGTCTGGCAGGACAATGCCTGATTTAGTGACTTCTTGCTCCAGGATCGGCTTGACCAGGATGCGGTCGCCAATTGGTCTGATACTCATACTGTATTTGGTTATTTATGATTTTTTTAGCACTCGTCTTTAGGGAGTGCTAATTTGACTACTTTGTATTTTATATCCGAAACCCCTAGTTTGTCAAGCACTAAACCTAAAAGATTTTTCTCTAATTTTAGATAAAAATGATAATTTTATTTTTTTCAAGAAATTATAAAATCTTACTTTGTCGCTTTAACCGTCCTTTATCCAAGGAAGAGTAAAATTAAAAAATGAAAAACACAAGAAGAATTAAAAGATATCTGGCTAGGGCCTACCAAGTTTTTGACGGGCAGAAACAGCTCTGTTTAGCGGCCCGGCTGCCAGACAGCGTAGTTTTAAAAACCGACCTGCCGAAAAAAATATTCGTCAATAAAGCGTTTTATAATCACTTGGCGGCATCACATCCGGAAATCGGTAAAAACAAACTTTTGGGATTTGTAATGGCCTTAAATATCCCCGATGAAATTTACCACTTTCCTTTAAAGAGCAAGCTTAATTTCTTCCGAGTCTCATCCCGCGGCATTGTCAATATTGTGGGAACGAGTAAAAAAGGCGAAAGAATTAGTTCTCATCAAGTGGTGACTTCCTTTTTTACTGACAGCCTTAATTATCTGTCCAACATTAAAAAAACCGCAATCGCGGTTTATTCAAGAAACACTGGAGGGGCTCCCTTAGACATTCCCTCATCTCCGAAGAACGTTTTAGTGTCGTCTTCTCCGCCAGCGGAGAGAGCTTCCTTGAAAGGAATTTCTGGCGTCAGTGATTCTGTATCCAGTATACCATGAAGGGAAAATTTGTCAAAAAAATCTATTTTTTCAATATTTGATCATACAATTCAACATATCTATTTGCTTGGACTTTCAAAGAAAAATCCACTTCTATTTTCTTCCTGGAATTACTGCCTAAAGAATGGCCGTTGTCTATAACCCAAGCTATGCCCTGAGCCAAGTCTTTGGGATCGCCCGGTTTGGCCAGATAGCCGTTTACCCGATGATCTATTAGATCCGGGATGCCACCGACATTAAATCCGACTACCGGCGTACCGCAGGCCATTGACTCCAGAACCGTATTGGGCAGATTGTCCTGAAGAGAAGGGACTACCATGGCATCGGCTGAAGAATACAGGGCGGCCAAAGAATAATCGTCTTTCAAATTGCCAAAATATCTTACCGGCAAACCGAAATCTAAAGAACTATCCCCGGAACCGAAGACGGCTAGTAATAAATCATTTTTGGATAATAAGCTTAGGGCTTCTCTTAATTGCGCAAATCCTTTTCTAGGGTTGCTGGTGGCATTGGCAGCGCCGAAAAGAATGATTTTCTTGTCTTTCGGCAAATTGAACAATTGCCGGGAGAAATCTTTATCCAACGGCTTGTATATGTCCGTATCTAGACTGTTAGGAATTACCTCTATCCTCCTTTGAGAGAATAATCTGCTCTCTCCGGCTTTTTGCGCCAGCCAACGGCTCAAGGAAACCAGGGTTAGATCAAGATTTTTCCAAGAACGGCTTTTCCTTTTCCAAACCCAGGCGTTGGCGTCCAATCCGTTTTGTTTCTGGCAAT
>CAYIIA010000022.1:0-11757 GCA_964363385.1 uncultured Gammaproteobacteria bacterium | reverse complement strand
CTCGAACCCGCGACCTCTCCCGTGACAGGGGAGCGCTCTAACCAACTGAGCTACCAATCCAAATGTCAGAAGTTATTGTAACAAAAAAGCGGCCAAGAGTCAATCTGGGTATTTTTTGGGCGTAAATCCGGTATTATCTCTAATTTAAGCTAAAAAACAAAATCTTTTCTTTTGCATTCTTTCCGGATCTGGTATAATGAAAATAAAGAATTAACCAAAAAATATGAATTTTCTCTTCTTGGATCAAAATGTCTTCGAGATCCTAGGTTTGCAGAATCTGGATGAAGAAAAAAGAACACGGATTCTTGCCAAAATGAACGAGGTGGTCGGAGAGATGGTAATTATCCGGGTCATGGATGAACTGCCGGAAGAAGATAAGATTGGTTTCAATAAGCTGGTTGAAAGCCAGGCGGAAAAAGACAAGATAGACGCGTTTTTAAGCGAGAGGATTAACTTGGAAAAGATCGTCTTGGAAGAAGCGGTTAAGTTTAAGGAAAAATTGGCAAAGGATATGGGAGAGCTGAAGAAGGTTTTGGAAAAGAAATAATTAAGAGGATATGGGCAAAACCAGAAGAGCCGGCGAAAAAGGAAAACCGACGGGAAAAGGCGGACAGAGTCTGAGTAATATCGAGGCGGCAATATTGAGCCGGGCATCCAAAGAAGACATTGTTGAAGACATTCCGTCAGAATCCCGGGTTGAAAAAACCCTTGTCTTGACCGAGGCGGAGAAAAATGAAGCAAGCGAACAAACAACAGAAGCCAGATTGAAGGCCAGTGAAATATTAAGAGAGTCCAAGAGTGTTTTAGAGACCATTAAAAAAGATTGCCAGGAAGCAAAATCCTTGGAAGAATTAAAATTCAAGACGGAACAGAACCTGGCGACTTTAAAGAATAAACAAGCGCAGGAATATCCTGACACCATGGAAAAAGCGAAGGTTCTAATCCCCAACGGAGAAGAAAAAAGGCTGCAAAAGATAGTGGAGCAGTATGTGAGCATAGAAAAAGTTTTGTCAGAGGGGTTGGCGGAAATAGCGAAGAGGAGTGAAGAATTAGCGTTGGATGCAGGCAAATCAAAAAAAGGAAACAGGAAAGCTTTAAACGAGTTTGCCGGATCAGAAGTAGACCAGGAACTGGGCAGGCTCAGAGCGATTAGAAGACAATTGGAGAAAGAATTGAAGGAAGAATCAAAACAAGAGATTCCCGAGGAGACGACAGGATATGATATCGGAGACAAGGTTTATTACAGGCATAAAGGCAATCTCATGAAGGCGGAGATAACGGTCTTAGGGAGCAAGCAGATCACCATAAAAGGCGCTTGGAAGGATAAAAAAGGGAATGAGCATGAAGAAATCGTTACGGTTTCTCCGGAATACGTGAAGTTAATTGAAGAAAATAAACCTCAAAAAAAGGAAACTCAAAGAGAAGAGCCGGTTGTTGAAATATCAGCGCAACCAACGGAACAGATTCCGGCCAATCTGCCGGTAGTGGAAAACAAGCCTTTAAGGCCTCATGGCAGTGAATTTGACGAATATCCCCTAACTGGAGGAGGCAGAAAAGCGTTGAGAAAAATAAGAGGAAGCAAAGAGGCCGAAAAATCGGAATGGGAGATATCGGAACAAGTGCAGAAGGATTATGACAAGATGACGTCAGCCGCTTACAGAGGGAAAATAAAATCTGAAGCAGCGCCAACAAAATCGGAACCAAAGACAGAGTTAGGAAAGTTGGAAGAAGAGCCGGCACCTTCAGAATCGGTGGAGCCGAGATCTAGGTCGGAAAAGGATTCTTTCACGCCCATAGTTGAAGAACCTTTGGAGGAGGAAAATCTTAAAGAAGAACCCAAAGAATCTTCTTTGCCGGAAGGTTTGGAAATAGAATTGGATGAAGCGCGGCATAAATATTACCAAGCGCGCCAGGACAGGATAAAGATCTTCCGGGGGAAAGAGGCTAGAGGCAAGAAGGGCAAGGAAAATTTGGAAAGATTAAGATTGGCTTATGAAGAAAGATATGACGAGCGGGTAAAGAAAACGGCAATAAATGAAGTAAAAGATTTTAAGGGAGAAAAGGAGGAGGCAATCTCTCTGCTGACCTCAAAATACCTGGAGGCGAAAAAAGAAGAAAACCAGAAAATATTTGAGGAGTTTTCCGAGACAGAACGAGGTTTCGGAGACAGGTTTAAACAAAAATGGAGCTCTTGGTCAAAATACCGTCTGGCGGCCTCGGGCGTTCTTTTGGGCGGTTCATTCCTCGTGCCGGGCGCGGCTGTTCCTCTTCTTGCCATCCGCCGGATCATGGCTGGCGTCGGTACGGCTGTCGGCATAGAGGCCATTCTGGAAAAAGTCGGAGAAAGAGGAGGATTGACTAAAGGGATTTACAAAGAATACAAGCAAAAATTAAAGGAAAATCCAGATGAGGCTCAGGAGTTTTTGCAAGAAGAAATAGATAATCTTTTAGATGGTCAAATACAGGGAGAAATCAACCGACTGACGGTTTTGGCAGAGAGGAAACACAAGAAACTGGAAGATGTTTTTGGAGACAAGATGAAGCCGGTAGTGGAAGAAATGTATGCTGCCAGTATGAGGAAGATGGCAGAGAAGGCAAAGTGGGATATGGGACTGGAAGAGATGGGAGTAAAGATTAGAGGGGTGGAAAACGAACCTGAGACAGATCTCGGAGATATCCTGTTGAAAAGTTTGACAGAACAGGCCAGCAATATCCGTCTAAGCGAAGAAAGCATCGGCCTGAAAGAAAGAAGAAAAGAAATTTCCCGTTGGGTGGTGTCTTTGACGGCCGGCGTAGTCGTCGGCACCCGCGCTTGGGAATATCTCCATGGTCCGGAATCCCCCGTTTCCGCCATAACAGAAAAAATCCCAGTGTCGGACAGCTTGAAGGTAGAACCAGTAGTTCTAGTCAAAGCGGAGGTGAAAGAGATGCTCTCGGCTCCTACGCCTGCAGTGGATTCTGTGCCTGCGATAGAGGTAATTCCCGCGCCCGAACCGACATTAAGCCAACAGGTGTCGGAGTCTGTCAAAGTGGTGTCCGGCGAAAAAACCCATTCCGTTTGGGAGCTGATAGAAAAAAAGTGCGAGGCCGGATTGGAAAAGATTCCGGACGCAAAACTGGATCATGAAGGCCAGTTTACATACGTCTTTGACGCGGTCAAGGACAGGATTGCGGAAAATCCGGCCGAATTCGGCTTAAATAATATAGATAAAGTGACGCCGGAAGATCTGATTAAATTGTCTTCCAACGAACATTTCAACCAATTGGTGACGGAGAGCCTGGTTTCTCCGGATCAAAAAGCCGGTTCGGTTCTGGAAAAAGCCGCCAGTCTTTCAGAAAAAGCCATAGAAAATATTGAAGAAAATAACAAATTTTTCCAGGGAGCGGCGGAAGCGGTCCAGAAAGCGGGCCTGCCTCTGGATCAGCAGTCTTTTGATCTCATGAGCCAGGCTCGTGAAGCCGGATTCTCAGCAGAGAAAACCGCAGACATCATCTCTTCAGGCATAAAAGGAACAGGCAGTGAAGTCATGGATTTTTATTCCCAGCATCCGGGCATTGAGCCCACTAGCGGATTAAACACTTTCATTGAAGCGCATGACGCCAAGACAGCAGGCAGGATAATAGGGTTGGCTGGAGATAAATTCGCTCCAGGTTCTTCTGTGGAGAAACTGGTCACCCAGACAGACCTGTTTAATTTGGGAGATGTGCAAGCCAAGAACTGGATCAATCTGACTGGCAACGTGGAAAGAGGGAGAGTGCCGAAGAATATCATTGTCAAGATCCTAAAGAAAGCCGGGATATATTCCGAACTCAAGGGGAAATTTTTTGGCATCGGTGATGCCGGCAAGGTCATGAATGAGGCAGTCACAGACGGTGTCTTGAAATTCGATCTCAATGTTGCCGGCCTGGATAATGTCGGGATGGAGATAAACACAAAAAATTTAATGATGAAAGCGACAAAGAAAGGTATAGGCGCTGCCAAATCATACGCCGGAAAAAATCCTACGGCAGTCCTGGCGGAAATGGTCAAGGCGATAAACAAATAGGAATTAAAAAAGCTCTCCTTTCGGAGAGCTTTTTAAAATGTTTTAACTTTTTATCTTCTCCACTATCTTAGCAAATACTTTTGGTTCTTTCTCCGCCAATTGGGACAACACCTTGCGATCCATTTCAATATTAGCTTTCTTAAGAAGAGCAATAAATTTGCTGTAACTCAGATCGTATCCTCTGACTGCGGCGTTAAGCTTAATCTGCCACAAAGCCCGAGCGGATCTTTTCTTGGCTCTGCGATCCCGGAAAGCGTAAGCCCCGGCCTTAGTCGTCGCCACCTTGGCGGCTTTGATCAGCTTCTTCCGGCCCCAGCGGAAACCCTTGGCCGCTTTCAAGATATTTTTTCTGGATTTGCTATGGATAACTCCTCGTTTTACTCTTGGCATAGGGAAAATTATGAATAAGGCATCATCTTTCTAATGTTTCTGGCATCAGCTTCGGCTAGGGAGCCGTCCCTTCTCTTGTTCCTTTTGGTGCTGCCGGTCTCGCGCGCATTGAAATGATCCTGGCCGCAGGTTCTTTTCAAAACTTTCTTGTTTTTGGTCACCTTGAATCTCTTGGCCACCGCTTGTCTGGTTTTTATTTTCTTAGGCATATTTTTATTTTAGAGTGAAACAATGATGGAGATCTTGTTGCCCATTTTTTTTATTCCCTGTTCGGTTTTTAATATTTTCTTTTCTCCTAATTTATTCTTGACTGTTTCCACAAATTTTTTGATTTCCGCAAAAGCTAGATCCGCATGTTGGTTCTCTCTTCCGCGAAGCTGGAGTTCCACCCGGGCCTTGTCTCCGTTTTCCAAAAACTCCGTCGCTTTGGCCGCTTTGAAATCCAAGTCGTGCTGGCTGATTCTCAGGGAAAGCTTGACCGTTTTCACTTCGCTGGTTTTCTGTTTGGCCTTCTGCTTCTTTTCCTGCTTTTCTTGCTGGTAGCGGAAACTATTGTAATTAAGGATCTTGGCAATAGGCGTCTCAGCCTTGGGAGAAACCTCAACCAAGTCCAGTTCCCGTTCCTGCGCTAAAGATAGAGCCGCGCCTCGGTCCAAGATTCCCAGATTTTCGCCGTTCTCGTCAATGACCACCAGTTTGGGCGCTAAAATCCGTTCGTTCACTTTGAACTCCTTGGTTTCTTTTACCGGCTCTCTTCGGCCTCGGAAAGATTTTCTCATGAATTATTCATTAGATTAAAAGTGGAGATGAGGAGTAATGAGCTCCTGTCTAGGACGGAAAGATATAATCGGTTTACAAGCTTTTTCTCTTTTAATTTGCGACTGTATTTAGTAAAAGAGAAAAATGACACAGCCGGGTTTGAAAAGTTTCGAGCCCTGGTCCTCAAACCGTGATCAAAGCTCAGATCCCGAGGATATTACACCGCGATTCACCAATTCGGGAGACCAGTGAGGCGATGGCAGTGGTTTTTTAGGCGACTGCGGGAGCCAGGCTCAAGCCGCTGAAAGCGGATTTCACCTTAGCTAAAATGTTGTTCACATTTATTTGGTTTTGACGGTTTTTTACAAGCGCCGCCAAGCTTGGCTTGCCTTTTAAGGTTTCTCGACCTATCAAAGCGATACATCCCCTTATTTTAACGTCCGCTGGATTTCACGCTGGATTTCCCTTTTTTTGATCTTATCCCTTTTGTCCACTTTGCTTTTGCTCTTAGCCAGCGCGATTTCCACCTTGATTAATCTCTTCTTAGTATATACGGAAACAGGGATAATTGTCAAGCCCTTCTGCCGACCCTTGCCCATAAGGGAGTTAATTTCCTTTTTATTCAAAAGGAGCTTTCTGGGCTTGGCAGGCTCGTATTTTGTCTGGGATCCTTTAGCTGGAAGGTAGGGAGAAATGTGGGCGTTGACGAGCCAGATCTCGTTATTCTTGTCTATGGTCACATAGGAGCCCTTTAAAGAGATCTGCCCTTTTTTAACAGACTTGACCTCTGGTCCGGAAAGCATGATTCCGGCCCGTAAAGTTTCCAAGACTTCGTAATTGAACAAGGCCTCTTTGTTTTTTATTATCTGAGCCATAGCTTGACTGCCTTTTTTAATGATTGTATAATTTAAGTAACCTGAATCTTTATTTCCATCAAATGTTCGGAATTCCCGACGGAAAGAAAATCACTATAGATATCTCTGTCATGGCCTTATTCAAGGTTTTGGCCATTATCCTAGCAGTGGTTTTTGTTTTTTATATCAGGAACGTGGTTCTGATATTGTTTGTTTCCTTGGTCCTAGCCTCAGCTTTCGACCCGAGCATTGATTGGCTGCAAAAACACAAAATCCCGCGTTCCGCCGGAATTCTGCTAATCTATCTAGTCGTTCTGTTGGTTTTGAGCGGTGCGATTTATTTGATTATACCACCGATAGCCATAGAAGTTAACCAGCTTTCCAAGGATTTTCCAATGTACTGGGAAAAGATAACCAGCAGCGCTAAGGCAGTCCAGGATTATTCAACCAGCCATGGCTGGGACGGCAACATCCAGGACTCACTAAATGCCATGCAAACTAATTTGAGTTCAGCCGCCGGCAGTGTTTTCAGCACCGTATTCTCATTATTCGGCGGCCTGGTTTCATTCTTTGTGATTTTATTCATCACTTTTTACCTCACCGTAGAAGAGCAAGCCATGAAGCGAGTGATCAGATCCTTCCTTCCGGTCAAGTACCAGCCATATATTACCCATTTAATCAACAGAATACAAGAGAAGATCGGGCATTGGTTGAGAGGCCAGTTGCTCCTTTCTTTAATCATCTTCATTGTTTCTTGGATCGGGCTTTCAGCCATGGGCGTGAAATATGCCTTGGTATTGGCTCTTTTCGCCGGCGTCACAGAAATCATCCCTTATTTGGGTCCATTTTTGGGAGCAATTCCAGCTGTATTTATCGGCTTCACCATGTCGCCTTGGATCGGTCTGGGAGTAATTATTCTGTACGGCGTCATCCAATTAGCAGAGAATCATATCATTGTTCCGAAAGTAATGCAGAAGGTGGTGGGTCTTAATCCGGTAGTTACAATCGTGGCGATACTCATCGGCGCCAAGATCGCCGGCGTCCTCGGTCTGCTCTTAGCCGTGCCGGTTGCTACTGCTTTGTCCGTGTTTTTTGAAGACGTAGTGGAAATGAAGAAACAAGCCTAGCTGTAGACAACCTCCCTTGATCGCTTTGTCCGTAAATGTTAAAATCCGCATATAATAAATAATTTTTAAAGAGATGGTTTACAAAAGACCAAGACACCAAATGTCGGAAATGGTGGAAGACGAACTTCCTACCGCTGGACAATCAATGGATTATCAGCCGGTTGAAAGACGCGGCGGCCTAGGCAAGATCGTGGCGATAATCGTCATCGTCCTTGTTGTTTTAGGTATCATTGGCTACGTTGTAGGCCGTTATACCAGCGTTAATCTGCCCTGGGTCAAGAAGAGCGTGGCTGCCAGCGAATGGCAAGCCGTATTTCTGACCAATGGCCAGGTGTATTTCGGCAAGATTGCTAAAAACAATGGCAAACAAATCATTCTTAGGGACATTTATTATCTCCAGGTCGTGGAAAAGCCTCTGCAAAGGACACAGGAAGGCGAAGCGGCTGCCAGTGGCACCCAACAAGAGCTTACCTTGATTAAACTGGGAAATGAGCTCCATGGCCCAGTGGATGAGATGGTCATCAATCCGGATCAGGTCCTTCTGACCGAGAAGTTGAAGAGCGATTCCCGGGTAGTCCAAGCCATTAACAATTATCTGGAGCAACAGAGCAAGAAATAATGTGATTTTCTCTCCCGCGCCTCTAAGCGCGGGAGTTTTTTTGTGGTATAATACCCGTATGGAAAAAGAACAAAAAAATCTTTTTGGAAAGGACTATCTGACCCTGTCTGAACTGGCGGAAAACGGTTTTTTCAGCCGGAAATACCTGGAGCAGGCAGTAAAGAACCGCCAGCTCAAGGCTTTCAAGGCCGGAGAAGACTGGCTTACCACCCAGGATTGGTTTGAGGACTTCAAAATGAAATTAAAACAGACGATTCGGATGGAAGCGGGAAATCCTTCCAGAGGCATAAGAGTGCTTCCAGAGAAACATTTTTTTTGGATTAAATTCTGGAGATTCTTTGTTCCGGCTCTGGTCGCCTCCTTCCTGTCCACAGCGGTTTTAACCAGCGTCTGGTTTTGCATGCCTGAAGATGTTAAAGCCAAAACTTTTTCTTTGAGCGGAAAAGTCTTTTCTTGGGGCAGAGTGGCCGGGATCACGGAGGAAAACGACTCATTGCCAAAAAAAGGCTTTTAAGGTAAAATAAAAAGAAAAATATGACGAGAATCAAAGAGGATTTAATGGTAAAAATAGTCTCCCTGGCCAAAAGGCGGGGTTTTGTTTTTCAGACCGCAGAGATCTACGGCGGGCTTAACTCCTGCTATGACTACGGCCCTTTGGGCGCGGAACTGAAAAACAACATAAAAAAGGCTTGGTGGAAAAGAATGGTCCAATCCAGAAACGATGTCGTCGGTTTGGACAGTTCCATCCTTACGCCTCGGATCGTCTGGGAAGCTTCAGGCCATCTGCAGAGTTTTTCAGATCCTTTAGTGGAATGTAAAAAATGCCACCAAAGATTCAGGGAAGACCAGCTGGAAAAAAATGAATGTCCGGATTGCGGCGGAGAATTGACTCAACCAAAACAATTCAATCTTTTAATGAAAACACAGTTGGGAGCGGTAGAAGGAGAAAAGGACGAGGCCTATATGAGAGGCGAAACCTGCCAAGGCATATATCTGGATTATCTGAATGTCAAAGAATCTATGCGGAAGAAACTGCCTTTCGGCATTGCGCAGATCGGAAAAGCGTTCAGGAACGAAATCACTCCTGGCAACTTCATTTTCCGCACCCGGGAATTCGAACAGATGGAGATGCAATATTTTGTCAAACCTCAAGACGCGAAGGAATATTATGACCAGTGGAAAAAGTGGACCATGGATTGGTACCAGACATTCATCAACCAGAAAGAAAATATCCGTTTCCGCCAGCACGGCAAGGATGAGTTGGCCCATTATGCCAAGGAAGCCTGGGATATTGAATACAAGACGCCTTTCGGGGATTTCAATGAATTCGCCGGCATCCATAACCGGGGAGATTGGGATCTTTCAAGACACAGTCAATACAGCAAGGCGGATATGCGGGAAACAGATGACGAGACTAAGGAAAAGTTCACGCCCAATGTGGTAGAAGTCTCTCAGGGCGCAGATAGAGCCGTTTTGATGTTTCTGCTGGACGCTTACAACGAGACAGACCCGCGAAGCGGAGATGAGGAAGCCAAGCATGAAAAAGAAGTAGTTTTGAAATTCCATCCGGAACTCGCGCCCATCAAAGTCGCCATCCTGCCTCTTTCTAAAAAAGAGAATTTAACCAAACTGGCTTTAGAGGTCCAGGAAAAAATCTCTCCTTCGTATATGACGATGTACGACGAGACCGGATCCATCGGGAAGAGATACCGCCGTCAGGACGAGATCGGCACACCTTGTTGCCTGACCATGGATTTTGACTCCTTGGAAGACGGCGCGGTGACTATTCGGGACAGGGACACTATGGCACAAGAACGGATCAAAATAAAGGAAGTCGGGAATTACCTTAAAGAAAAATTAGGATTTTAAAATGGATTTTAAAAAAAAGGTCTTGAAAAATCAGATAAGACTGCTTACGGCGTCTCTGCCCCAAAGCCAGACCGCCAATATTTTGGTCATGTTCAAAGTGGGCTCAAGATATGAGAGCAATAAATTCCATGGCGCTTCCCATTTTGTCGAACATCTGATGTTCAAGGGCACGAAGAAAAGGCCGGACACCCTTTCCCTTTCTAAGGTATTAGACGGCGTAGGCGCGGAATTCAACGCTTTCACCAACCGGGATTACACCGGGTATTACATCAAGGCGGATGCCAAGAATCTGAGCCTGGCCATAGACGTCCTTTCAGACATGCTTCTTAATTCCAAATTCGAAGCCAAGGAAATTGAAAAAGAAAAAGGCGTCATTGTGGAAGAGATAAACATGTACGAAGATAATCCTTTGATGTATGTGGAAGAACTGTTGGAACAGGCTATGTTTACAGACAACCCTCTGTCCCATTCCGTGGCTGGAGACAGAAAGAGCGTGAGAGCTTTCTCCCGCAAGGATTTAGCCGGTTACCGGGATTCTTTCTACACCGGCAAAAACACCGTCATCTCTTTAGCCGGTAAATTTGATAAAGATCATTTAAAGGAAATATCTTCCAAATTTTCTTTTGTTTCCGGCAAAGGCATTAACAAGTTCAAGAGAATCAAACTTAAACAGAAAAGCCCGAGGGTTGTCATCAAATACAAAGATACGGAACAGACTCAGCTGGCTTTAGGCTTGCCTGCCTATTCATATCTCAATCCCAAAGCTTATGCCCTTCAGCTTCTCTCCGTGATTTTGGGCGGGAATATGAGCTCGCGTTTGTTTTTGAATGTCAGGGAAAAAAGAGGTTTGGCATACTTTGTCAGATCCTGGCCGAATTTTTATGAAGATTGCGGGAATCTCATCATCCAATCCGGTTTAGACAAAAGCCGCATAGAGGAAGCCATTAAAGTCATTTTAGCCGAACTTTTGAAGTTAAAGAAAGGTGTGAGAACGGATGAGTTGAAAAGAGCCAAGGATTATCTGGTAGGCAGAGCTAAGATAGATTTGGAAGACACGGAAAGCTTGGCTCAGTGGTATGCGAGCCAGGAATTGTTCACTCGCAAAGTTTTGACGCCGGAAGAGAAGTATAAGAAAATAATGGCGGTAAGCTTGAAAGAAGTCGATGCGGTCGCTAAGGAGGTCGTTGATTTGAAAAAAACCACTTTAGCGCTCATCGGGCCGTTCAAGGAAGAAAAAAGATTTAAAAAGATCATTTATGAAAATAGGGATTGATTGCCGCACTATCCTGAACCCGGCTCATGGCGAAAAAGCCGGTGTTGGTTATTATACCCATCATCTGGTAGAGAGCCTTCTGGCCTTGGACAAAGAAAATACCTACGTGCTTTTTTTTGACAGCCGTTTCAAAGGCGCAAACAAGTTCAAGCGGGATAATGTTGCGATCCGTTTTTTCCCTTTTTACCAGTACAAAAAATATCTGCCGATCGCCTACTCCCAGATGCTGATTTCCGCCGTCTTAAATCGGGAAAATCTGGATGTTTTCCATTCTCCGGCCAATGTCATTCCCTTGTTCTACAACCGTCCATCGGTTTTAACCATCCACGACCTGGCTATTTACAAATTCCCCAAATTCTTTCCTAAGAAATTTTTGAACCGACAGACATTCTCTACCCAGGTGTTAGTGCCTAGATCGGTAAGGAAGGCTTCACAAATCATCGCGATTTCTAAAAACACCAAGACAGATATTGTGGAGGAGTTCAGTATTCCGGAAGATAAAATCCAGGTAGTGTATGAGGGGGTGGAGAAGTATGAGAAAAAAGAAGACTGTAAAGAGATTAAGGAGAAGTACGGTGTTACCGGAGATATATATTGTTCCTGGGAACGATTGAACCTCGAAAGAATATTGTGAGCTTGATCAAGGCTTTCCGCAACCTCCGTCTAGTGTTGGATTCGCCAGCCAAGGATTGCCAACTAGTCATCGCCGGATCTTCCGGCTGGAGCGATGCCGGCGTCTATGAAGCGATCAGTGATGCTAACGCTGCCATTTCCGGCGTTGGCAAGAAGACAGCCGACCTGATGATTGTCGAATTGAAGG
>CAYIIA010000021.1:0-11824 GCA_964363385.1 uncultured Gammaproteobacteria bacterium | reverse complement strand
TTGGCCATTTCAAAGTTTTTGGCGCCGCGGGCGGACGGTCTCAGGGCGATGAGCCAGGGCCAGAAGGAAAAGTTCGTCAAATCGGGAATCAATGAAAAAAAGATCCGGGTGATTTCCACCCCCGTGGATTTGAAAAAGTTCGAGAATTACGGCCAAGAGGAGAAACAAAAAAAATTATGGGAGAGTCTGGCGGCGGAAAGCAAAGGAACGAAGTTCGTTTTAATGGTCGGCCGAAAGGATTTGGTGAAAGATTTCTCCACTTTATTCAAGACGATCAATCTGGTTTACAAGAAAAATCCTGAAGCCGGATTGTGGCTGGTAGGTAATCACACCAGTTATGATGAAATTAAAAATGAATTGGAATTACCTCCGGAAAAGGTCCGGTTGACTGGCCGGGTCGATTCGGACGATTTGGCCGCCTATTACAAAGCCAGTTATCTGACGGTCCTTTCTTCGACTTCTGAGAGTTTCGGCAAGGTTCTGGTCGAGGCCAATGCTTGCGGCAAGCCGGTGGTTTCCACCGCGACGACGGGCGCCAAAGAGATTGTTTATGACGGCGAGAACGGCTTTTTAGCGCCGATCGGGGATTACAAGGAATTAGCGGAAAAAATCATTTATTTGTTGGAAAACCCGGAGACGGCAAAACGGATGGGTGAAAACGGCCGTCGGTTGGTCAGTGAAAAATACGGCGACAACACCAAAAAAATCGTGGCTTTCTGGCAAGATATTATTAATAATTAAAGAACATGGACAAATCGTTTATTTCCATTGCAACCTATAATGAAAAGGAAAATATTGAGAAGCTGATCCGGGAGATTTTTTCTCAGTCGGTGTCTGGCTTGTCTGTTGTCATTGTGGATGACAATTCTCCCGATGGCACCGCTTCAATCGTGGAAAGCCTGAAGAATGAGTTTCCGGATCTGCATCTGATAAAACGAAGCGGAAAGCTCGGTTATGGCAGCGCTCATGTCGCCGGTTTCAAAAAAGCGATGGAAAGCGGCGCAGAGATAATTATTTCCATGGATGCGGACTTCTCTCACCAGCCGGAGAAGATCGCCGAGCTGATCAGGGCTATCGATGACGGCCATGACGTAGCAGTGGGTTCGCGGAAGATCAAGGGCGGTTCAGTGGTGGGTTGGGGGTTGTGGCGCAAGTTCTGCAGCACCGGAGCTATGATGACTTCCCAGATCATCCTCGGCATTAAGACCCGGGACTTGACCAGCGGCTTCAGGGCTTACAAAAAAGAAGTTTTTTCCAAGATAGATTTGGATGCCATAAAAAGCGATGGCTACTCGTTTTTGGAAGAACTGATCTACCAAATCGAAAAGAATGATTTTAAAATCAAGGAAGTTCCCATTGCCTTCTATGACCGGCGCCTCGGCTATTCCAAGCTATCAAAAAAAGAAATCATTAAATTTTTTATCACCATCCTTAGGATTAAATTCAGAAAAAGATGAAACTATTAATGTTCACTAGAAAAGTGGATAAGAACGACGCCTTGGCCGGCTTTACTTTTAATTGGGTGAAGAAGATAGGGGAGAGGCTGGAAAGACTGTATGTGATCACCTGGCAGAAAAGCGACCGTGGCGATTTGCCGGAAAATATTGAAATAATTTCTTTGCCTGAGAATAAGTTTTTCAAGATTTTGGTTTTACAAAAATATCTATTCAGTGTTTTGCCAAAGGTTAATGGCATTTTCTGCCATATGAATCCGGAATACACGATTTTTTCCGCCCCTCTGGCCAAAATTTTAAACAAAAAAGTGGTTTCTTGGTATGCGCATGGCTCCATAGGCTGGAAGGCAAGGTTGGTTGAAAAGATGGCCGATACGATCATTACTTCCTCGCCAGCCGGTTTTAGATTGTCCAGCAAGAAAGTAAAGATTTTGCACCAAGGAATAGATACTGGGATTTTCCGTCCGGCCATGGACATTAAACAAGATCCCAAGATCACAAAAATTATTACTGCAGGAAGAATATCTCCGACCAAGGATTATGAATCAATGATCAAGGCAATAGGTTCTCTTATCAAACAAAAATCATTGGCAATAAGATTTTCAATCATCGGCGACTCACCCCTTAAAAGCCAGGATGGCTATTTACTAAACCTCAAGAATATGGTAAAACTTATGGGTGTTGAGCAAGAAATTGAATTCTTGGGAGAGATTCCTAATATGGATTTGCCCCGGTACCTTCAATCAGCCGATATCTTCATTAACCTCAGCAATACCGGCAGTTTGGATAAGGCGGTTCTAGAGGCGATGGCCAGCGGCTGCCTGGTTATAACCAGCAATGACGCCTATGCTAAAATCCTGCCTCCGGAGCTGATAGCTGAGAAGGATAACCCCGGACTTCTGGCGGAAAAGATAGAGAAGATAATGGGCTTAAGCGAGGAGGAAAAGAACGGCCTGAAATCCAAATTAAGGGAAGAGGTGATTAAAAATCATAATCTGGACGATCTGGCTTTAAAGATAGCGCAACAATTCAATTAATCTTTTTTTAAATGTGCGGCATATCCGGCTTTAATTTTAGGGATGAGTCATTGATAAAATCAATGAATCAGAAGATTGGACATCGCGGACCAGACCGGGATGGCGTTTTTCTTGATGACCATGTTTCCTTGGGCCATACGCGTCTAAGCATCATTGATCTCTCAGAAGCAGGATCGCAGCCGATGATCAGCTATGACGGCCGGCTGATCATAACTTTTAACGGAGAAATATATAATTTCAAGGAATTAAGAGAAGAATTGAAAGGCGGTTATCCGTTTAAATCCAACAGCGACACGGAAATTATCTTGGCCAGCTACCTAAAGTGGGGTTATGACTGCGTCAAAAAATTCAATGGCATTTTTGCCTTTGCCATCTGGGACAAAGAAAAAAAGGAATTATTTTTGGCCCGCGATCATTTAGGCGTCAAACCCTTGTTTTATTACTGGGACGGCGATAAATTCATCTTTTCTTCGGAAATAAAATCCATTTTAACCCATCCCTTGAACCGGCAAATCAACTTGAAAGCAGTTGATCTGTATTTCAGGTTCCTGTATATCAGTGGTCCGGAAACTATCTGGCAGAAAATATTCAAATTGGATCCGGCCAGCCATCTGGTTTTGAAGGATTGGACATTGAAAATTGAAAAATACTGGCAGATAGAAGATTATTCGGATTTGAAATCCAGCCAGGAAGAGTTGCAATTCAAAATCAAAGAGGCTTTGAAAAAATCGGTTAAAAGGCAGATGGTCGCCGATGTTCCGGTAGGTCTTTTCTTGTCGGGCGGAATCGATTCAACCTCGACTCTGGGGCTGATGAGAGAGTTTAATAAAGGATCCATAAAGACGTTTTCGATCGGTTTTGACGTTGATGATGGCGATGGCCGGTTTAATATAGATTCCATTCTGGCTAAAAAGACGGCAGAGTATTACAAGACGGATCATCATGAGTTGAATATCTCAGTCAAGGATACGGTCGATAATTTAGAAAAAGTGGTTTGGCATATGGATGATCTAGTCTCTAATCCGACGCAGGTCTCTATGTTCCTGTTGTCCAAACTGACCAGGGAAAACAACGTCAAGGTTGTTTTGACTGGTGACGGGGGTGATGAGCTTTTTGGCGGGTATGAGCGTTATTATTATTACAATCTGATAGAAAAATGGTGGAAGCTGCCCAAATCTTTGCGGAAAAGAATAAACAATCGCCAACTGCTTCATCTTCTTGGAAAGGACAAAGTTTACCAGAAGCTTAATTTAGATAACGAATTCGAAGTTTTTTTGTCTTTCCGGTCGCAAAAGGACGATATGGTAAATAAATTCTTGAATCCGGAAATAAATAATCTTTCCCTATCTCAGGAGTATATTAGAAGCCGCTGTTTCAAGATGCCGGAGCGCACCATGGATCTGGCCAAAAGATTGATGAAGGCGGATATCGACACTTGGCTGGTGGACGAGTCACTGGCCCAGACGGACAGGATGACAATGGCTTGGGGAGTCGAGCAAAGGGTGCCGATTCTAGATTATGAATTGTTGGAACTGGCCATGCGGGTGCCTACCAAATATAAGGTTAGGAGCCCCCAGAAAGGGAAATGGATCATGAAGCAGGCAATGAAGGAATATTTGCCGGATTTTATTTTTCATAAGGAAAAAACCGCTTGGTTTTCTCCCATTTCCCACTGGTTAAGAGGGGATTTAAAGGATATGGCCTATGAGATCCTTTCTCCGGGTTATAATCCGGATTTCAGCTCTTTTGTCGATCCCCGGGCAGTCCGTCAGATGCTGGACGATCATATCAGTAAAAAACAATACGCCATGAGCAATATTTGGTCTCTGATGATTTTCCAAATCTGGCTCAAGCAATTCAAATAAATCTTTTCATATGCCAGCAAATAAAATTAAAAAAGTCATATTGGCGACAGCGCCCCGGGCAGGCGGCGAGATTGAAATGGCCGGCCTCCCGTTTTTGGGTGTCGGCTATCTTGCTTCGTATCTGGAAAAAAACGGTTATGAGGTAAAGATAGTGGATACGCACAAGGAGAATCTGAACGAGTCGGAAATGGCGGAAAAGATCATGTCATTTGAGCCGGAAGCCGTCGGTGTCTCAGCCAATACGCATAACCGGTTCAGAGCCATAGAGGCGATAAAATTGTTAAAAAAGAAAAACCCGAATCTGTTGGTAGTCGTTGGCGGTCCTCATTTTTCCTTGACCGACAAGGATGCTTTAGCCGTGGTGCCGGAAATAGACGTGGTGGTCAGATCCGAAGGGGAGGTTGCCTTTGAAGAGTTGTTGTCAACTTGGCCGGACCGAGAAAGATTGAAAAATATTTTAGGCATCACTTACCGGGATGAAAACGGCCGGATCGTCGCCAATGCCAACCGTCCATTTTTAATGGATTGGTCGGAGTTGCCTTTTCCTTCCTGGCATCTTTACAATCTGTCAGAATACCGGAAACAGATCCATGGCACGGATTTCAGGACGATCGGTGTGATCAGCGCCAGAGGCTGTCCCAATCATTGCACTTTTTGCGCCTCTCCGGATAATTCCGTGATGCGCTTGCGAAGCGCCAAGAATTTTGTGGATGAATTGGAATTTTTAAATAAAAAATACGGTTTCGAAGGTTTTAACTTTTGGGATGACACTTTGACAGTGATTAAGAGCCGGGTGATGGAGATCTGTCAAGAGATTATCGATCGGAAGCTGGATATTAAGTGGTATGCCCGGGCCAGAGTCAACACGGTGGATAAAGAGATGATTGACATGATGAAAAAGGCCGGTTGCATCAGGATCAGCTTCGGCGTTGAATCCGGCAGTCCACGGGTCTTGGCTGTGGTAAAAAAGAATATCGATCTTTCCCAGGTGGATTTCGCCACCCGCATCTGTTCCGAGGCCGGTTTGGTTGTCAGTTTGAATTTCATGGTCAATCTGCCGACAGAAACCATGGAAGACTTGAGAATGACCGCAGACTTGATCAAGAAATTGAAAAAGATTCCTCGGACTGAAGTAGGCTACGGTTTCAGCTTGATCTATCCCGGCACGGAAATGGAAGTCTTTGCTAAAGAGAATGGCATCCTGCCCAAGAATTTCTCTTGGAATTCTCCTTTTCAGACAAAAAAATACAAGATGATTGGCGCGGATCCAGGCATTCCTTACATGGAATGGCCGGGCAAGGAGTTGGAAGTCGTAAAGTCGTTCATGGTTAAAAATCTGATGGATCGCGGAGAAATCTTCAACAAAACCTGGCGCAAACTGAAAAAGATAAAGTCTTGGTCGGAATTGATCTCTTTAGTTAAGGCGGGCGCAGTTTATTTAAGATCAAAATGACCATGAGACAAATTTTTTACCTGGCTAATGCAAGAATACCAACGGAAAAGGCCCACGGCATCCAGATCGTGAAGATGTGTGAGGCCTTAGCGGCCAAAGGCGTGAAGGTCTCTCTTGTTTTGCCTTGGCGTTTCAATGGTATAAAGCAGGATATTTTTAAATATTACAAAGCAGAAAAGATTTTTTCAGTTGGAAGAATATTCTCCCTTGACCTGATCCCTCTCCATCTGCCTTGGTTCGGATTTATGGCGCAGAGTCTGAGTTTCGCCGTTGCTTGCCTTTATCTGACTTTAAAAAAAACCGATATTATTTACTCCCGCGATCTCTGGCCTCTAGTCTTCCTGTCGTTTTTTGGAAAAAGATTGGTTTACGAAGTCCATAGCTTGCCCAAGCATCGGTTCTGGCCGAATTTCCTTTTTAGGAAATCATTGGCTATTGTGGTTATTACCGAAAAAATCAGGGATCAATTAGTGGTTTCAGGCGTACCAAAGGAAAAGATTTTAGTGGCTCCTGACGGCGTTGATTTAGCTCAGTTTGATATCAGTAAAAGCCAGGCGGAATGTCGGAAGACACTGGGTTTGCCCCAGGAGAAAAAGATCATCCTTTATGCCGGGCATCTTTATTCATGGAAAGGCGCCCAGACGTTGGCTGAGGCCTCCGAGCATTTTCCGGGGAATGAATTGGCGGTTTTTGTGGGCGGCACTGACTCGGATGTAAAGGCCTTTAAAGACAAGAATAAGGGAAAAAAGAATATTTTAGTTTTCGGCCACCGGCCTCATGCGGAAATGCCGTTTTTTCTTAAGGCAGCCGATATCCTAGTCCTGCCAAACTCGGCCAAAAGCGATATGTCCAGATTATTCACTTCGCCTATGAAGCTTTTTGAGTATTTGTCGGCCCAAAGGCCGATTATTGCCTCCGATCTGCCTTCGTTAAGGGAAATTTTGGATGAAAACACCAGTGTGTTTTTTGAGCCGGATAATGCCCTTGACCTGGCGTCGAAGATTGGAAATTTATTGGAAGACGAAAAGGCGGCGAAAAAGATCTCAGACAACGCCTACCAGATAGCGAAAAGATACACCTGGAATAACCGCGCTGAAAACATCATAAAATTCATAAATAGCATCGATTATGTTCAATAATTATATTAAAGAGCATACGAACCTTGATTCCAGTCAGAAAGCCTGGGAGCATTCCTGGCAAAAGCAGGCATCCGGCGCGACAAGAATTATTGATGTCGGTCGCAGAGTTTATAATCATTTTTTATTTCGCTTCCTGGAAAAATATATCGGCAGCGAGGTTGAATTCTTGGAGTTCGGCTGCGGTACGGCATCCTTGGGTTTAAGGCTAGCCCCCAGACTCAAGTCATACACCGGTTGGGACATCGCAGCCAATGCTTTAAAGGAAGCGGAGGATAATTTCAGGAAGAGCGGTTTGAATAACTTCCGTTTTGAAATGAAGGACGTGACTGATTTCAAAAGCGAGAAGAAATTCGACGTTGTTTGGTCGCAAGGATTGGCCGAACATTTCCAGGAGCCGCATAAGCTTATCAACGCCCATCTGCAAGCCTGCAAGGAAGGAGGCCGTGTCCTTGTCTCCGTGCCGGCCCGTAATTCATATCATCATCTTTGGTACCTGCTGACCCGTCCTAAGCAGTTAAGGCGTTTTTGGCCGTGGCCGGACGAGATATTTATTTCCAAAAAAATGTTCGGCCAGTATATGGCCATCTTAGAAGAGAAATACCGACGTTACCACGTCACCTTTGTAAGACCAAGGATCTTAGGGTTGTCAGTTTTAGTCATTGAGAAATAATATGCTTAAAAAAAGCCTTTTATTAATTATCCTGGCTTTATTGGTCGGCCTTTTTTACGTCATGCCGCAGTTGGTTTTCCAGTGGTCGTTGAAAGGTGATTTTCAAGGAGTTTCACGATTGATCAATGATGATGAGCTTTATTATATGGCTCGAGCCCAAGAAGCGGTTGACGGCCATTATTTCATCAGCAACCCCTATTTTGCCGAGTACAAGAATGGACTGCCCATGCAGACCTTTTTGCCGGATCTGATCGTTGCCATGCCCGCCAAGATCTCGGGGATCAGTATCAGCCAACTTTATGTTTTTTACGATTTTCTTTTTCCCTTTATCTTGTTTATCTTAACTTATTTCATTTTTCATTTGTTGACTAAAAACAGGTTCTGGTCGACAATTTTAAGCTTTTCCTTGATTCTGGGAAAATATTTTTTTGTTTTCAACCGGCCCATGAATCCCCAGTTCGTTTTTATTTTTGTCCTAAGCCTGATTTTATTATTGCTGGTGATTCTTTCAGGCAGGGATAAGAAGAATAATTGGTTGGTTTTGCTGGCCGGGATCAACTTCGGCTTGCTCTTTAATTTTTATACTTATTTTTGGACTTACTTCATTACTGTTATCTCTCTGTTAGCCGTTTACCTCCTGTTTAAAAAGAATTTTTATCTTTTGAAAAAAATCATCGGCGTGCTGGTCATCGGCCTGGCAGTCGGGATTCCTTATTTCTACCAGGTGTGGCAGTCCGGCAAGCTGGAATTTTTTCAAGAAACAATCCAGAGGATAGGGCTGATCAGTACCCGGCTTCCATCCGGCATGGAAACAAATATTTTAGCGTTGGCAGCCTTGGTTTTTTTTGCCATCCACTGGCGCTCCGTTTGCAAGAGGGGAGAAAAGGCGGAGGTTACGGGAGTTTTCCTTTTCTTGGGCGTGATAGCGGCTCTAATTAATATGAATCAGCATGTTATTACCGGCAAGAATATGTTTTTCTCAAGCCATTATGACATGATTTCTTTCTTCTTCATTGCTTTTGCTTTTATTTATCTTTTGCAACAGATCAAAAAACCGTCTTTTCTGGCCAATTCAAAGACATTTAAGATAGCGGCGCTTGCAGCCATGGTCGTTTTTTTCGCTTTTCAATTTTCAGACGTATTAAAATTCGATTACGCGTCGGAATTAAACAGCCAGAGGTACGCCAAGATTTTTCGCTGGCTTAATGGGAATACGCCCAAGGACGCCGTCGTAATGGCAAATCCGGACCTAAGCAGTTATATCCCGGCTTACACTCATAATAACGTGTTTTTCAGTTTCGGAGGCGTATTGTTTTTTGTCAGCGACAAAGAAGTCTTGGACCGGTTTGTCCTGAATAATTTTTGGCAAAATAGTTTTAATGAAGAATTTGTCAAAGAAAATTTCCATTCAGTCTATGGTTATCAATACGACGCCCAAGGAGGCAGAGTCAAACAGAAAAATAAACTCAAAACAGTTTTCCGTTTAGAAGGGGAGGATCTGGACCAGGTGTACTACCCGTCCGAAAAAGTTAAGGCGGTTTTGGACTACCGCCGGAATATCAAGGAAGAGGATTGGATATCTGCCTTGAAGAAGTACCGGATAGATTATTTAGCCATAGACGGAACGAATGCCAACGACCTGAATTTGGAGTCAAAAAAGTTCGATTTTCTAAAATTAACCTATGAAATCAATGGAATCCGGCTGTACAAAGTAAGCTTTACAGATTAATAGTTTTGTGTTAAAATAGAGCAATAAAATTATCCAGGGCTTTAATTAAGCAAGCTATGTTGAAGTTTGTAAAAAATTATTATCCTCTGCTTTTCATCCTTCTTTTAGGCCTGATTCTCCGTATTTGGGGTATTAGTTGGGATTGGCCGCTTAGTTCCACGACTGGTGATGAGATAAAGATCATATCCGGAAGCCTGAATATGATAAACGATGCCAGTTTATTCCCTCGTTACGTCGGCGGCACATATATGCCATTGATGTATTATCTGCATCTGCCGGCCATTGCGGTTTATGCCGCCTTTTTATTCGTTTCGGGACACGTTCATAGCATAAACGACATAAAGAATTCAGTGGTCATGGATTTGGGCAACTGGCTGATGATATCTCGTTTTATCTCCGTTTTTTTGGGCTGCCTTTCCATATTTCTCATGTATTTGGTGAGCCAAAGGATTTTTAACAACAAGACGGTCTCTTATATAGCTGCGTTGCTTTTCGCCGTCAGCCCGCTTAATGTGGCCTTGGGCCATTTCGGCAAAATTTGGACGCCCCAAGTCTTCTTCCTGATCCTGTCCCTGTATCTCTCATTGCGTTTTTGGCAGAACTCGGATCGAAAGCCGTCTTTTAAGATGGTGTTTTTCACCGCCCTGTTCATTTTGTTTTCCTTTGCCGTCAACTTGGTTGGCGCCCTTGCCTATCCTTTGCTTCTGCTGATTTTGTTTGTGTATTACTGCGAATGCAATTGGAAACGTTTTTTCACTTTTTTGATCAGCCGTTGGTCGATATTATTGCATCTCCTGTTGGTTGTCGGAGTGGCCTTGGTTTTCCTGGTCGCCCCGGATTCTTTCAAAGTTTACGGTTTGGTTTTCGGGATATTCTTCACAGTCACTTCCGGCGCTTCGGTCCAGGAGCAGGGTCCGATGTGGGAGTTGCCTTGGTGGCAGAAAACCGGTCTGGTATTTGACATCTTCCTTCAGTTTGAAACAATCATCTTCCTTCTTCTGGTGCCCGCCTTCTGGCTTTTGTATAAAAAGAGCAAAAAGATTTTTTGTTTTTTGTTCCTTTCGTTTCTTGGATTTTTTATCTTGCTTTGCCCTCCCTTAGTGGACACTACCAGGCCCCGTTATCTGACATTGCTGATCCCTCTTATGATCCTGCCAGTGGCTTATTTGATTAAGGTTGTAATTGACCAGTTTTCTTCCAAACGCCGCTGGCTTATCCCGATTATCATTCTGGTCGCAGTCATGCCGAATATTTTCATCAATGCCAGATACGACCGCCTTCTTCAAAAAGGCAGCACTAAATTGAGCGCTTATGATTGGATCAAAGACAATGTTTCTCCGGACCAGAAAGTCTTCCTTGCTGGTTATTATCTGCTCCAAGACTTGCCTCCAGATAAAGAACTGGTGTCTTTAGTTAAACAATATTCCCCGGAGTATTATTCGACCCGCTTGAAATATTTGGAAGACAATTTTCTAGATAAGCCTCAGTGGCAGGGTTATGGTGTTTATTCCGACGGATTTTTCTGCCAGTGGCCCGAGGAAGTGAGGTCAAAGATCAAATTTGATTATATTATCATCGCCGACTCCGGACCCGGAAATTTTGATTTCAAAGACTTTAAGATATGTGGCAGCCAGCCGTCATACGATCTGACCGAAAAGACGCCTGTTTTCCGTCAGGAAACGGCCCCTTACTACCGTTATACCATTGACAGCGGCATCTCCCTTGAATCTTACGGGCCGCTTTGGCGGATAAAGAAGCTGGGAAAAGAATTAAGCATTTATAAAACAGATAAATAACCCTTATGGAAAACAATCAAAAAATGTCATTGTCAGTGGTCATTCCGGTATATAACGAAGAAAAGATGGTGGGCAAGGTCATAACCGATATAAAAAACGAACTGACTAAGTCCAATGTTAATTACGAAATCATCGCGGTTAACGACGGTTCATCCGACGGCAGCAGCGAAGCTTTAAAGCAGATTGAAGGCATAAAATATCTGGAGCATCGGCCTAATAAAGGTTACGGTGCCTCTTTGAAGACGGGAATAAAAAACAGCCAGTACGAGAAGATCATGATTATCGATGCCGACGGAACCTATCCGGTCGATGCCATACCTAAGCTTTTGGAAAAAGCCTGGGACTACGAATTAGTAGTCGGCGCCAGAGACATAAACAGCAGCGGCATCCCGTCTAACCGCCGTCACGCCAAGGGATTTTTGAATAAATTCGCCGGTTATCTGGCAGGAAGAAAAATACCGGATTTAAATTCCGGCTTAAGAATCTTCAGTAAAAGCATAGTCTTTAAATTCTGGGAATTGTTTCCCAACAAGTTTTCTTTTACCTCCACCCTGACAATGGTTTGTCTGACGCATAATTACGAAACCATATTCATTCCCATCGAATACTACAAGAGAACAGGGAAATCGTCCTTGAAAGCCCGCGACTTCTTTAATTTCATCAAACTGGTGACAAAACTCT
>CAYIIA010000020.1:0-11939 GCA_964363385.1 uncultured Gammaproteobacteria bacterium | reverse complement strand
GAGGCGAATCCTGAGGCAGAGGCGCGAGATCTTTCTCTGCCAGAGCAAGAGAAAGGTTGTCGTCTGCGAGAAAAACAACCTCATGGCAATCCGGACAGACGGTCTTTACAGCATCCATGACCTCAGACAGATAGTGGCGTGTGAGCCAATCCGCATGAAATGCGTTCGGCGCAAAGACAGTGAACATCCCGTCTTTACAGTCATAGAGACATAGGGGATTTATCCAGTTTTTGTAGCTGGTTTCATCCAGTGTTTGTTGGAGTCTGGCCTTGGCCAAACTCAAGAGATTCTTTTCTTGGCTTGGCATAACTTTTCTCCTTGGTTGCGGTTGAAAGGTACTGATGGCAACTTAGCAGATTTGCCTGGTTTGGTCAAGAAAAAAAAGGCGCCGCCCGGTTTTGCTTGCCGGACGGCATTGGTTTGCAGTTGGCGGGTCTCACACGGTGAGCGCGCCGGTTTGGAACTGTTCGATGAGCCAGTTGATGATCTGTACGGATTCGGGCGGAAATTCCCACTGTTCCATCTGTTTCGGGGTGAGGAAATTGTTCAGTTGGGGGATGACCTGCATGTCCTTGACAATCTCGCTCGGCAGGGCTCTGGTCACAAAGCTTTCGGTTGTCGGAAAACTTTCCCAAAAGCTTTGCAATCCTTTTTCTTCATTGCCTCCGACGGCACCGAAGTCCTGTCCGTAGATGTGAAGCGAACAAGAGAAATCCGCATACGATCCTACTTTCTCTTCCCGGCCACTCAATGCCGAAATCTTCTGAGCCGCACATTGCAATAGGCAGGTGATGGCTAAGACATTGTCGCCCCACGCCTTGTACAAATCCCGTGAGCGCCACATTGTGGTCGGATTAAGATACAGGATACCGTCTTCTTCCACGCAACGGAGTTGGATTTCCCGCAAACAAGGAATATCTTCCGTCAGGCATGGATCAATGTTGGGCACGGCCGTTGTCAGCATCGCCCGGCGCGAGTAAGGCGTTTTAGCCACGGTTTCCACCGCAAAGGCCATTTGGTCGGCTATGTTGCCGTTAGCATCTGGATGAGCGAAAAGACGTTGATGGTACGTGTATGGCCAACGTTCAAGGATGCGCCGTTCTTCCTCACTGAGATCCTCGTTGCGGCAGATCATTTTCATCAGAAGGCTTATGGGCGACACTTTGAAATCCTTGATGCCGAATAACTCAGCGATGTAAGTTCCGATTTCGCAGAACGAAATTGGCGGAAACCGGGGTTGGGCGAACGGGTCTTTAACCTCGATGAGGACGCGGGCGTCCCGGCTCGGCGGATCAATGAAGTTGCCGGAGCCGTCTTTACGGTCGTACTGAGTCCGCATTTCCCGGCCTTGTTCCCATACTGCCTTAATAGCGAGGTAGTGCGCTTCTGGAATGTTTTCTCCCACAATATGCATCGTGGGCAACCTGTTGCTTGTATCCATAATTTTCCTTTCCGGCTCAGAGGCCGAGTTTGACTGCTTCTATGTGGCTCAAATAGTTACTGGCAATTTCATACACTATCTCGTGGATTTCTTCAGGCGGCATGATGCCATTCTTGTTGCAGCATTCGATCAGTTGCCAGTTTGGAAAGTTTTCAAACAGCCAAAGAGCCGTTTTTTCCGTCCGCCGGACATACTTTGCGTTGGATTCGTGTCCGTCCTGGCCTTGGTTGCGGTTTTTGGTGAGACGCAGGGAGATGCTTGGCTTGACATGCAGGTAGATGACCATGCTCGGGATCGGGAGCTTTAAGATGTCGTACTCAATGGCCTGAAGCATCCGGATGAACTCCATCCGCTTCTTCGGATCCGCAATTTTCGCCCCTTGGTGGATGTAGTTGGCGGTCGTGTAGCGATCCAGGATCACCACGGCGTTTTTTGCCAGAAGATCGTTGAGTTTCTCCAGAACCGCATAACGGTTCATGACATAGGGCATTGATGCTAGCATCGGATCGGTTTTGGTCGGATTGCCGAAGCGTCCTCCCAGATAGTCCTTGATGACCGGTCCGTAAAAAGGCTCTTTATACTGCGGAAAATCCATCGTTTCCAAGAGCCAGGGCGTTTCCTGGCGCAAACGCTTGATCAGCATTTTAGTCTGGGTATGCTTGCCACTCCCGTCACCTCCGTCGATTACAATCAGTTCTCCAGATTTCACAATATTTTCTCCTTCCTCAGTTGTAAACGTTCTTCTTCCATAGCCCCATTTTAAGGATTAAAGCCGGATAAGTCAAGTATAAAAAAACCGGGCATTCAGCCCGGCCTAAACTATTTTTTTCACTTCGTCTCGTATCTTTTCAAAGATTTCATCCTCGTTTTTTTCCCCGTCAATCACTTTAATATCCGGATATTTTTTGGAAAGAGTCTCATAAGTCTTCCAAACCGCCCTTAATCTTTCCTCGTCTTCAAAAAGCTCAAGCCCCACTCGGTTTTCCTGGATGCGTTTTAAGCAGGTTTTAGGAGAAACATTTAAAAGAATAGTCAGGTCCGGCAGAAGGAACTGGCTGTTTATCTGGTAGAGCCAGTCAATGTCTTCTATTTCTAAAGAGCCGTAAGCCAGGGAAGAAAGGAAATACCGGTCGGTAATGACGTGAATGCCTTTTTCCAAGCGGGGGATGATTTCTTTCTCTAAGTGGTTGGCTCGGTCAGAAGCAAAAAGGAGTTGGAGGCATTTGGCGCTGGGAGTTTTCCAGTCTCCGGTCAGGTATCCTCTGATTAAGCTGCCAATGACATTATTCGTCGGTTCCTGGGTCAGCCAAACATCTTTTTTCTGTTTTTTAAACCAATGATGCAAAAGGGAAGCCTGAGTGGACCCGCCGGCGCCGTCCAGTCCCTCCAGAGCGATGAATTTGCCTTTAAGCTTGTTCTTAAACATATTTTTTTAGCATTTTTTCCACTTGCAAATACAAATCTTTGAAATCGCCGTTATTATCCAAAATAATCCTGGATTTTTTTATCAGTTTTCTGATCTTGGTTTCTGTCGGCAGTTTCGCATCTTTTAAAAACTGCTTCCAAGTCTTATTCTTATCGTCCGCATTCTGCCTCCGCTTAGTCAATCTTTGGTATCTAATTTTAGGATTCGTATCTATGCCCACCAGAACGAAGTGGGGGAGTCTTTTTAAAAAAACAATATCCTGGGGCAGGCGGACATTGGGAATGACCACGATTCTGCTTTTGCTTTTTTCCGCTTTCTGGGTAATGACTTTGGCCAAAAGATTTTGGCCGAATCTTCCCCTGAGGATGGTGCCAAGCCAGGACATACTCTCCCGTGTCTGAGATAAAAACAAAACATCCAAGATATTCCTTAAGGGTTGGGAAAAACTGATTGTCTCGGATTTATATTTCTTTTTTAGATACGCCGCTACTGTATCCTTGCCTGAGGCGATCTCACCCACCAATCCGATGATTATCTTACTGTTTTTCATACTGTTCTACGGTTTGGTCTAGGATATCTAAAACCACGCCGGCCTTTTGGAAAATCTCCTTGCTTAGTTTGGAAGCATGGTAGTCTTTCTCACAAACGATTCTTTTGATCCCGACGTTGATGATCATCTTGGCGCAGTTGTAGCAAGGCGTCATTTTGCAATAGATGGTAGCGCCGTTTATACTGACGCCAAGCTTGGCCGCCTGGCAAATGGCGTTTTGTTCGGCATGAGTCGTCCTAATGCAATGCTGGGAGGTTGTGCCATCCTCGTTGATGACCTGGTGAAACTCGTGGCCTATTTCATCGCAATGGGAGATGCCGACAGGCGAGCCGACATATCCGGTCGTGAGGATCTGCCGGTCTCGGACAATAATGCAACCGCTTCGGCCCCGATCGCAAGTGGCTCGTCCGGCCACCTGGCCGACGATGTTCATAAAATACTGGTCCCAACCCGGACGGGTATGCTTTAGTGTTTCTTCAGACATAGGGATATTTTACCACAATCCGGATAAATCTAAAACACCCCTTTCGGGGTGTTTGAAGTTTAGAGGGAAATTTTGACGCCAGGCCCCATGGAGCTGGCCAAAGTGATGCTTTTGATGTATACGCCCTTAATTGAGCTTGGTTTGGCTTTGGTAATGGTATTTAATAAAACCTGGAAGTTATCCACGAGTTTTACAGTCTCAAAAGAAGTTTTTCCGATCATGACATGGAGATTGCCGGAATCGTCGTTTTTAAAGTTAACCTTGCCTTTTTTAAGATTGGAAACCACTTCAGTAATGTTAGTAGTAACCGTGCCATCCTTGGGATTAGGCATGAGGCCTTTAGGACCGAGGATCTTAGCCGCCGGAGCCAGGATTCTCATAGTGTCCGGAGTGGCGACCAAAACATCGAAATCTATGTGCCCCTTTTTAATCTCTTCCAATAGATCAACTTCGCCGACTAAGTCTGCGCCAGCGTCTTTAGCCGCCTTCTGCTGAGAAGGTTCGGAAGCAATGACCGCGACTTTAACGGATTTGCCGGTGCCATGGGGCAGGGAAACATAGCCTCTGACTTGCTGGTCGTTCTTTTTAAGGTTTAAATTGAGTTTGAAATGAACCTCGACGCTGGAATCGAATTTAGTGGTTGAAGTTTTTTTTACCAGTTCTAAAGCCTCTTCCAGGGGGTATTTTTTATTCTTATCCACCAGTTTTTTGACTTCCTTGTATCTTTTTGAAGCCGGATGATCTACTTTTTTCATATTTTAAGTTATGTGGTCCTAACGCGATATATCGCTCCCACTTTATTTAATTTCCACGCCCATCTGTCTGGCCGTGCCTTCAATAATCTTACAGGCTGCTTCCAGATTATCGGTATTCAAGTCAGGCATTTTCACCTTGGCAATCTCTCTGACCTGATCCTTAGTAATCTTGCCAACCTTTTCTTTCAGAGGCTTGCCGGATCCTTTCTTGATCCCGGCCGCTTTTTTAATGAGTTCGGCCGCCGGAGAGGTCTTGAGAATGAAATCATAACTCCTGTCCTCGTAAACCGTGATTTCCACCGGAGTAATGTCTCCGCCCTTGTCTTTGGTGGCGGCATTGAATTTCTGGCAGAATTCGGCGATATTAAGGCCATGCTGACCCAAAGCCGGGCCGATGGGAGGCGCCGGGTTGGCTTGGCCAGCCGGGATTTGCAGCTTAATTACGGTTTTTATCTTTTTAATCTTAGCCATATGTTTGAAACTCTAGCTTATTTTTAAGAAAAAATCAAGGGGCATTAGATTTTCTTGATTTGCAGGAAATCCAGCTCCACTGGCGTTTCCCGGCCGAACATGGAGATGAGGACCTTGATTTTGCCCCGGCTTTCGTCGATTTCAATGATCTTGCCCTCGGTATTTTTGAATGGTCCGTCAATGATGCGCACCGGATCATCCTTGGAAACATCAATTTGGTATTCTGGTTCATCCACGCCCATTCTCTTCTGCAGATTTTTAATTTCATCCTCAGAAACCGGAGTCGGAGTCGTGCCTGAACCCACAAAACCCGTGACATGGGGCGTATTTCTAACCACATACCAGGAATCATCAGTCACCACCATTTCCACCAGCACGTAGCCGGGATATATCTTTTCTTCCACAATTTTCTTTTTTCCGTTTTTAATCCGGATCTTTTTTTCCTTAGGAATGAGGATATTGAAGATCTTGTCTTCCATATCCATGGATTCAATCCTTTGTTTCAGGTTGTGGGAAACTGCTTCTTCCAGACCGGAATACGTATGGAGGACGTACCATCTTCGGCCTAGATTGAGAATTTGTTTGGCCATATGTTATTTGATGATTTTTTCCAATCCAAAGGTAAGAATATAGTCAACGACGCCGAGAAAGAGCGCTACACCCAGGGAAACGCCGATAACCAGCAAAGTGTGCTGTTTTACCTCTTTTTTGGACGGCCAAGTGACCTTTTTAAGCTCGTTTTTGGAGTCCTTGATGTATTGGACTAGCTTATCTACTTGGGACATATTTTTTATTCTTAAAACCCCCCTCGCGGGGGATTTAATTAAGGTTATTCGTATTATACCATATTCCGGGAAAAAGGCAAGGGGATGTATGTGAACTTATTCAGAGGCGGATTAATTGCATCTGCCAGCTTCGCAAGTCATGGCTCCGGCGTCGCTGATATAGCATTTGAAATAGGAAGCGTCACTCTTTCTTACCATTTCCAGACAGCCACCGATGGCATCCTCTTGGACACCGATGCTTACCGTGGAGGTGCTGGTGACATGTGAACGGGCAAAGATGCCGACTGTGCTGGTGGCGCTGGTAGTGGCGTTGTCAATAGTGCCGCCCTTAACCTGGAAATCCCCGGTAGTGGTGGCAGAACTGCTTACAATGAGATTTCCTGTAATAGTAGTGGCGCCAGCACCAAAGGAATATCCCGCGCTCGCGCCAGAGAATGTCATGGTAGTATCCGTATCCAAGTAGATTTTTCCGGTTACGGCATCTGTATCGTCAAGAAAAGCGATTGTTGGTTGGGGATAGACAGAATCTGTTGAAAGTTCCCTGATAAACAGCCCCGTATCTATTCCAAAAGCTTTTGTTAGGCCACCTATACTACTGCCCTTTAACCAAGCGATCTTGGTAGGACCGCCGGTCTGCCTATAGTTTTCCAGTTCAAAATTAACATATTCCGTGCCGCTGCCAAAGTGGAACACCCCCGTGCTAGTGGCATTGCCGTCAATAGTTAGTGCCCCGCCTATATGCCCGTCTCCCTGGGTAAACAATCCGCCGGTGGAAGAAGCGTAACTGCCGGCATACAGGGTGCCGGAAGTGGTGGCTGAGCCTGAGCTCCAGATATCTCCGCCCACCCAAAGCTGGCCGTAATTATTAGTTGGATTGGTGGAACCAAGGACTAATCTGCCGGTGGTGGTGGCTAGGCCGGAAACAGTTAAGGTGCCGGAAAGGGTTGTGGCGCCGTCAACTGATAAAGCGCCGCCGACATGGCCAGATCCCTGAGTGTAAAGCCCTCCAGTGGAAGAAGCATAACTGCCGACAGTCAAAGTGCCGCCAGAATCAATATTAGAGCCGATTGTAGTGGCAGCATAAACCACTGTGGCAGCTAAAAAAATTGCTCCCATGCAAATAGCAGTATTTATTGAAAACGAGGACAGAGATGTCTTTTTCATAATTAGTATAATTTAAAAATGCGGTTTTTTAGCCTTTTCTTTATTATACGTTTATTATACGTTATTTTATAAAATAGGTATATAAAAACGCTGTGGATAACTAATAGCCACAGCGTCTTTGCGTTTCAGGGCCATCAGCGTTTTTTAAACCAGCCGATTAAGAACAGGATTCCGATTAAAAACGCGGGACCGGAAAGTATTATAGACCAGGGCCACCCCACACTCATCATCGTGATAGCGATATATAAAAGCCCTGCCAGAATAAACACGATTCCGCCGACAATCTCATGCTTCCAAGAGATTATAAGGATTACCAGCAAGACAAGCGAAGGTAGGTTGTGCATGAATAATCCCAAAAGCGTTCCCCAGAATCCGTAATTCCCGTCAAAAATATCCAGAGAGAACAAAGCTAAGAAGAGGATGATGATTATTGACAAGATCCTGGGCGTCCAGTAGAGATATTTGTTGATTGGTTGGTTCATGTCAGTGGTTTTTTAATTAAAAGTTATTCCTCGGTTTTTCCCTGGTCTTCAATAACCTTGGGGTTGGGGGAAAAGAGTTTGTTTTTTATCCTCCACTTATCCACATATTGTCCTATGCCATGGTTTTCCAGTTTATTCTTGGTTTTTATCCGGCTCTGGGACCACTTAAGCATACTTTCAAAGTTGATCTTGTACACCCCTCTAACCACGACGTACAAAATTTCTTGGTCTTTAATGGCTCGTCTGACGGTTTTTTGGCTAATACCAAAAAGATTGGCGGCTTGGGAGATAGTTATTCTAATCGGTGAAGTAGTCATATATTGACTTTTGTCTAGACATGTCTAGACAAATCGTACCATTTTAACAACACAGTGTCAAGTTAAAAAACAGAAAATAGATTATCCACCCCTTGCCAAAACTCAACCTTTTGTACTATAATTAAATTCATTGCTGGAAAAACTGTAACATATTAACCAAAATACCGTCATACTAAATGCATAACCCTTTAGCCAATAAGATTCTTTTCCTGAAGGTTAAAAATCAGGATCCGGAAGCTTACGGCCAATTCTACGACGTATATGTGGCTAGAATCTACCGATTCATTTTCTTTAAGGTAAATTCAGCCCCGGATGCCCAAGACCTTACCTCCGAGGTCTTTTTAAAGCTGTGGCAGTGCATCAAAGAAGGGAAGGAGATACGGAACTTGAATGCCTTCATATATATGGTGGCCAGAAATTCAGTAATCGACTTCTACAGGCAGAAAGCTAAAGACCGGGAAAGCATTTCAATAGATAGCGGAGATGCGGGGGATATAAAGGATGATAAAAAGGATTTATTGCAGGAAGGGATCATAAACTCGGACATGGAAAGCGTTTTGAAAGGTTTGGAGCATTTGAAAGACGAATACAAAGAAGTCATTATCCTGAAGTTCTTAGACGATCTGTCGATTAGAGAGATCGCGCAGATATTAAACAGATCCAACGGATCCATAAGAGTATTGCTTCACCGGGCGACTAAAGCCCTGAAAGACAACTTAAATGAAAGAATTAGCTAAAAAATTAAAAGCGCTCTCAAAACTTGAGGCTGGCGGACAGCCCCAAGAGAGTTGGGTTTTGTCCAATAAAGAGATTTTAATGAGCCAGATCCAGCCATACCAGACGGTCAGAGAGCAGGCTGAAGATCATGGTGGCGAGATATTCTATTACGCCGACCTGGTATCCTCTCTGTTCAAGCAAAGAGTTTTCAAACCGGCCATGGCTTTCTTAATGATCATTGCGGTGATGCTAAGCTATACGGCGACTGTGAGCGTGGCCAATGCCAGTTTGCCTGGAGACATGCTTTATCCGGTTAAGACCACGGGAGAGAAGATGCAATTGGCTTTGACTTTCAAAGATGAAGAAAAAGTGCAGTTGCAGATGAATTTCCTTTCCCGAAGAACGGACGAACTCCAGCAGATTGTGAAGAAGGTGGAAAATGAGACTGTAAAGAGAGATAAGATCATCCAGGCAGTCAAGCAGATTTCCATGGATGTGAAATCAGTAAAAGATAATCTTAACAAGATAACAGATAATAAGGATTCCAAGCCGGAAGTGGTGAGCTTGGTCAAGCAGGTGGAAATAGCCGCGACTCAGATCAAGAATGATATTGTTTCCGCCAATAGCGTCATGTCCAGCGCCATGAAAGACGGCGTTGCCACTGATGTTAAAGATGCGATTACTGAGACTGAAGAAACCTCAAACAGCGCCTTAGAAACGATGATTAAGAAGTACCAGGAAGGACAGAAAGATATTTCCAGCGAAGAGATCACGGTAAAGGTGGCGGAAAGGATTGCCAGCATCAACACCGAGATCAATAATCTAGTGGTTAATCTTGGCAGCGCGACGACTACGGTAGCGGTTAATTCCAGTTCTGCCACAAGTAGTGTGGAGATAGCGACTTCCATAAAATTGTCAGATGATGTTGCGGTCAAGATCGCGGAAGCGCAGAAGATCTTGGAAAGCGCCAAAGAATTATTGAACAAGCAGGATTTCACCGGTGCTTTGGAAAAAATAAAGTCAGCCAAGGAGATAACGGATAAATTGACCGGGGAGAATTTGAAGAATGACCAGATTTTATTGCCTATAGATGCCGGCAAAGTATTAGGCACGACTACGATTGAGATCATCAAGCCGGAAGCAGAAAAGACGGCCAGCAGCACGAGTCAGGCAGGCACCAGTGAGAGCACGGTGATTTTGATCAAGTAATTTTACTAATTAGTTTTTCATATACTAATTAGAGGTTCGTTTAAATCCGGGGCGAAATAGGGAATTGGTTCCTTTTTTCCAGCTACGCAAAAGTCGAACTGCGCAAGCAGAGCTGGTTGGGGATCAGGTTTAAGTAAATTTTTCCGTAATCGGAGGAATTATAATCAGTTTTCCTATCCTGGATCGAAAATAAGCCTTTAACTTAAAAAATAAAAACCAAAAAGGTTTTATGAAAAAACTTTTAACCTACAGCGTAGTGATCGCGACGATTGCTTGGTCTCTAGGGTTGGCAGCTGTTGTGCCTATGGCCACTGCGGCCTACACAGCCACTGCTGGCGACCTAGTCAAGACTGCGAGCAATTCCGCGGTTTACTACATCGATGCTGACGGCAAGAAACACTTGTTTGTCAACGGCCCCACTTTCTGGAGCTGGTACGGCGGTTCATGGTCTAACATCACTTTTGGCAGCACTGTCAAAACGATAAAGACCTTGGCCCAGGCAGACTTTGACAATCTTACCGAAGGCGCCCATGTTGAAGCCAGACCAGGCTCATTGGTCAAATTCACCAATAGCCCGAGAACTTATGCCTTGGATGATGCCGGTGTGCTCTCTAAATTAGAGAACGAAGCGGCCGCCATTGCTCTTTATGGAGCAGGCTGGCTGGCCAAAGCCGTCAAAGTCCAACCTGGCTTTGCAACTGATTACACTATCGGTACCGCAACCTTGTCCGCGACTTCCGTTTACCCGGATGGCGCTTTAGTCAAATGGACTGGTTCTTCTGATATTTATTACATCCAGGACAGCCTAAAGAGACTGGTCACCACCGAAGCTTTCTTAGCCAATGGCTTTAAGGATAGCGACGTGAGGACTGCTCCGGCCGCTGTCACCTATACTGCTGGTTCGTCAATCACAGCCGCTGAGGCTTCTTTGACCACCGTTGCAGGACCAGGGTCACCAGTGGTTATTCCTTCAGGATCTTCCTTAAGTATAGCTTTGGCTGGCAATACCCCGGCTTCTGGAGTTGTAATTAACAATTCAACCAGAAATGCTTTCACCAGAATCACCGTTACGGCCGCCGCTGATGGCGACATGACGATTGATACCTGGCAAGTAAAGAGAATTGGCGTTGGCCAAGATGCGGCTTTCTCTGGCGTGAACATCATTGATGATGCCACCAACCAGACAATTAGCGCTGCTGACAAAACCTTCAATTCTGATGGTATTGCCACTTTCAGTGAAAATGCGGTAGTTAAGGCCGGCACCACCAAGACTTTTACCATTGTCGGCACTATGACGAGCGGATCCTCATACGGCGGTGAAGCGCCTGCCTTGCAATTGTATGGCATGACTTTAGCGTCAGGTTCGATTATTGGCACTCTGCCGATCACCGGCAATGCGCAAAGCATTAATGGTACCATTACTTTGACTGCAGCAGCCTTGGCTAGAGGTTCTTTCTCCTCAGCCACCACCACTTCAGCTGCTCCGACCAAAATCGGTGAAAAGGGCTACACTGTTTTTGCCTTTTCCATCACTGGTCCTTCTGCTGAAGACGGCAAGCTGGAACAGATCAAGTTATATCAGAGCGGCACAGCCAATCTGACGACTGATTTGAGCAAAATCGAATTGTACGATGCCTTGAAGAATGAAAAATTGGCTGATGGCGTTGTTTCCGGTAATTATGTCTACTTCACTTTAGCTACTCCGAGATTGATCGCAAAAGGTCAAGCCGAGCAGTATAAGGTCGTGGCTGACATTATCGGCGGCGCTGCTAGAACAGTTGTTCTAGGCGTGTATCGCACAACCGATGTTTTGATCAAAGGCAATACCCATTTAGCTTATACCGTTCCGACTTATTCTGGCACTGGCTCCTCCGCGTATAATCCGGTTTTATCCGATAACGAAACATACATCGGTAAAGGAACCTTTACTGTCCAGAAGAGCAATGTCGTATTGACTGGCAATGTGGCCATTGGCGATAACCAGGAAATTGGCGCCTTCATCTTTGATGTAAAAGGCGAACAATTGAATGTTTCGCAATTTGCCATAACATTGACCAGCACAACTGCCGGCACTATGTCGGAAGATGCCATTACGTCGATTAAGTTAGTCGATGCGAATGGAGTCGTCGTTGCTGGAC
>CAYIIA010000019.1:0-11961 GCA_964363385.1 uncultured Gammaproteobacteria bacterium | reverse complement strand
CTTTTTAAATTGGCTGGGACAGATTTTTACGGTTATTATGGTCGCTTTCACCAGCTATGCAATCACAAGATACAATTTAATGGATATCAAAGTAGTGGCTACGGAATTCTTTTCCGGCTTATTGATCGTCGCTTCCCTCGTTCCCATATTTGAAGCCAAAAGCGGTTGGGAATTGATTATTAGAATCACGGTTTTGGCCATTACAATTTTCTTTGCGGTTTTAATTATCCGCTCTGTCCTGGCGGAAATAAAGAGGAAAGAAGCGGAGATTAAAAGGAGGGAAGAAGTGGAATCGCTCAACAAGCAATTGAAAAAAGTGTCCAAAGAATTGGAAAAGAAGAATATCCATTTGGGAAAGCTTCTGGAGATGCGCTCGGAATTCCTGGACATTGCTTCGCATCAGTTGAAGACGCCGGTCTCGGTCATTTTAGGCACCTCGTCCATGTTCAGGGAAGGGACGATGGACAAGCTGTCCAAAGAAGAGCAGGCGCATTTCATAGACAACATTTTCCAGAAAGCCAAAAAACTTAATTCCATCATCAGTGATATCCTAAGAGCTTCGGAAATGGACACGGAAGAATTCAAGCTGGATGAGAAAATAATCCACCCCACTCCATTGGAAGAAGTGGCGGAGTCCGTGTATGAGGATTTGAAGGATCTGGCCAAGGAAAAAGGCTTGGAATTTTCCCTGGTCAAACCGGAAAAACCCTTGCCTCAGATCATGGCCGATCCGGATTTTCTTTCCCACGCCATTTTCAATCTGGCGGATAACGCCATTAAATATACGGCCAAGGGCTCGGTTAAGATGGCCTTGTCAGAAGACAAAGGAAGGGTTATATTGAAGGTATCTGACACGGGCATCGGCATTCCTTCAACCGACCAGAAAAGGATGTTCGACAAGTTCGCCCGGGCGAAGAACGCAGTCAATATGTACACAGATGGTTCCGGTCTGGGTCTGTTCATTGTCAAGAAAATAACGGAAGCCCATCCAGGCGGGAAAATAGGTTTTGAGAGCCAGGAGAACAAAGGCACGACTTTTGCCATAAGTTTCCCGGGTTTAAAGAAATAATATGAAAATACTTTTAATCGAAGACGATCCGGATCAGATCACTCTCTACCAAACCGCTTTCAAAGTGGCGGGATTGGATTTAATTGTGGCCAGGGACGGCTTGGAAGGATTGGCAAAGACCAAAGAGGAGAAACCGGATTTTATCCTTTGTGATTTAGTGATGGAAGGCATGGCCGGAGAAGAAGTCTTGAAAAAGTTGAAGAAAGACGGCTCAACCAAAAATATTCCGGTCGCGATCCTGACTAATTTAAGGACCAAGACTCTGCCGGAAGACTGTTTGAAATTGGGAGCGATCGGCTTTTGGCCAAAAACCGAGATGATGCCGAGCGATATCGTCCGGGCAGTTAAGAAATATTTGAAAATAAAATGAAAACGGAAAAAAAGACGGTTTTATTCGTAGAAGACGAGAATGATCTGGTTGACGCTTATCATCTGATTTTCGACGATCATGGTTATCGTTTCCTCTCCACGGCCAGCATTAAAGACGCCACGATGCTTTGCGAACGGGAAAAGATAGATTTAATTCTTTTAGACATTCTCTTGCCCTCGGAAGACGGGGAATTAAAAAAGATGGGATTTGTTTTTCTTAAGGATTTAAAAGCCAACCCTAAGACCAAAGATATCCCGGTCGTGATCCTTACTAATTTAGAAGCGTATTCGGACAAGCAGTAAGGAATGAAGCTGGGAGCTCAGGCGTATCTGATTAAATCCGCCAAGACGCCGGTTCAAGTTCTGGTTAAAGTGGAAGAAATCTTAAAATAGGTCGAGGTCAAATGAGACACTAAAACACCCCCTTAAGGACTGTCTCATTTGTCCCATTTGCCTCTACTGGGAGGCGTCAGATCGTCCCAAATCAAACCTTGCAAAACCCCTTGAAACGCCTCATAATAACAGGTACTAAACGCGGACGCGGTACCATCTAGGGAGTCTGAGAGGGGTACCCCTCTAGGGAGACCGGGAGGGGTCATACATATAGATATTTTAAGAAGAGCCAATAAAATAATAAAACAGCTATTTTATAATAGCTGTTTTATTAAACCATGATTTATTATTTGTTGAATAATTTCACGAACCAGCCGAAGAGGCTGAATCTGCTCTCGTTGGCTTTAATGAAAGCTTCAATCTTTTGCTGTTCCCGAGTTAATATTTGAACTTGAGCTTGAAGCGCAGTTTTAGTATCGGCGCTTGTCTCTTCATCCAGCAGATCATTCAGTTTATTTACCTGATTTTCAGTCTTCGCGGTTGCGCTGCGCAGTTTGCCGATATTTTTGTAATCAGTCCCGATCAGAAACGTCTTGATCTGGCTTCTATTTTTGATTTTATCTATAGCCTCAACATCTGCTTCGATGCTCTCGTTCTGCGCTTGGGCGACTTCTTTGACTTGTTCGCCCAACCCCCCCCTTTCCTTGTCAGCCACGTTTAAGAGGCTTTGAACGAATGTTGACACACTGCTTCGGTGTTTCTCGCCGTTGAATTCATCAGCATCATCTGAACTTTCATTGCTTTGAACTTCATCGTCTCGGCCTTCATTAACATCGCCTTGCTCTTCGTTAGTAGCGGCCTGATCTCTATCATCAAGGCCCCCATTATCAATGATTTGTTTTTCATCGGTATCGGCTTGAGACGCATCTTCTGCTTTGGCAATCGTGGCTGGCAGGCAAAGGACGACTCCTAAAGCCAAAAAAACCACAAACAATGGGATTGTTAATTTTTTCATATCTTGTTAAATTAGTTGATTAAATCAGTTGTTTAAACATATTCGACTTTTCATCTTTATTATACCAAAAACAACGGCAAAGAGGAATTAATTGTCAATAGAACAGTGGGCTAAATCATTTCCAATCTTGACGTTTATTCTCCAATCATCTATCCTTTAGTCAGAAACCGCAACTTGACAATCCAAAGGAGGGCTAGCAATGAAATTAAGAAACATCGATTTCGGCCCGATCTGGATGTCATCCGGATTCGGGGGTTTTTTCGGGGAAGGATACTGGTACCACCGGATCTTCCGCCTGCTGTGGCGGGGATTCAATTTCAAAGGCGTCACTCTCAGCGCCAAGACCATGACCCTGCCTCCGCATGAAGGCAACGTGGCTTTAAGCCGGGATTTCAAGCCCATGGAGCTATTACCCGATTGCATAATCATGAAACCATGGGAAGGAGCCGCGCTTAACGCCGTTTCCCTTTCCAATCCAGGTTTTGCGGCATTGGCTGGAAGGAATGAGTGGCAAAGAATAAAGGATCCGTTTTTTTTGTCCTTTGCCGCCATCGGCGCCACCAAAGAAGAAAGAAGGGAAGAGACTAAATCGTTTATGGAAGAAGCGAAAGATTTTTTCCGCCAGCTAAGAGGCCGAGTCGGTCTTCAAGTGAATGCTTCCTGCCCCAATCTTTCCTGGCAGTCAGAGCAAGGGGAGATATTGGCAGAAGCAGAGGAGACTTTGGAATTGTTTTCTGCCCTGGGCGTCCCGTTAGTGTTGAAGTTGAATGCGCTCATGTATCCGGAGCTGGTCTTGAAAGTCAGCCAGAGCAAGTATTGCGACGCCCTGTGCGTCTCTAACAGCATTCCTTGGATGAGTACTCGGGAAATCGACTGGGAAGGTCTGTTCGGCTCGGAAGAGTCGCCTCTGGCTCGTTATGGCGGCGGCGGACTTTCCGGCAAACCGCTTCTGCCATTAACGCGCAGATGGGTCAAAGAAGCCAGAGAGGCCGGCATCACCAAGCACATCAATGCTGGTGGAGGCGTCTTTTCTCCAAAAGACGTCTTTACGCTCAAGCAAGCCGGAGCAGACAGTGCTTCCATCGGGTCGGTGATCGCGCTCCGTCCTTGGAGAGTGGCGCGCATCGTCAGGGAGGCATACCGTGTCTTCTAACCGCTTAGTAGTTCCCCGGGAACGAAAAGCGGTTTGTTTTTTGCTTGAAATCTGTTAAACTGGAAGATATGAAAATACTGGCTATAGAAACTTCTTGCGATGAAACCTCAGCCGCTCTGTTGGAGAGCAGCCGAGGCAAAATTAAGATTGTTTCCAGCATTGTTTCTTCACAAATTAATATCCACAAGAATTTCGGAGGCGTGGTGCCGGAAGTCGCGGCCAGGTGCCATAGCGAGAATATCCTGCCGGTTCTCCAGGAATGTTTGAAAAAGACAAAACCAAAAGAAGTGGATCTAATCGCCGTGACTGCCGGTCCGGGACTCATTACTTCACTAATCGTGGGCGTAGAGGCGGCTAAAGCCCTAAGCTTTGCCTGGAAAAAACCTTTAATGGCAGTCAACCATATGTACGGGCATATGGCCGCCAATTTTCTAGAGAAAGTCCAATTTCCAGCCGTGTGCTTAATCGTCTCCGGCGGACACACGGAAATAATCTTCCTTAAAAATTATCTTCAGTTCGTGAAAGTCGGGCAGACCGTGGATGATGCGGCTGGCGAAGCTTTTGACAAGGTGGCTAAATTATTAAACTTGGGTTATCCCGGCGGACCCATTGTTTCCAAGATGGCTTCAGCCGGCAATCCTCGTTTTTCTTTGCCTCGGCCCATGCTCAAGGAAGACAATTTTAATTTTTCCTTTTCCGGACTTAAGACGGCGGTTTTGTACCAAGCGCAGAAATTGGACTTAAAGAAAGAAAAGAACGTCGTAGATATGTGCGCCAGTTTTGAGGAGGCTGCAGTCGAGGTTTTAACAGTGAAGACCATAAAGGCGGCGAGGAAATTAAAAGCTAAGACCGTGATGATGGCCGGAGGCGTGGCCGCCAACAGAAAATTAAGGGAGATTTTGAAGAAAGAAACCGAAAAAACCGGCAGGAAGTTCTTAGTCCCGGAATTTTCTCTGTGCACGGATAATGCCGCGATGATCGCCATCGCCGCTTCTTTCCTTAAGAAAAAAAGCGATTGGAAAAAGATCCAAGCGGATCCTAACTGGGAATTGAAATGATTCTAAAAAGCGAAAAGCAAACCAGGGCTTGGGCCAGGAAGTTCGCCTCCGGCCTTAAGGGAGGAGAGGTTTTGTGCTTGGTGGGAGACTTAGGCAGCGGTAAGACCGCCTTTACCAAAGGACTAGCTCAAGGATTGGGAGTAAAGCAGATCATTACTAGCCCCACTTTTGTCTTGATGAAAGTGTATGAAGGCAATCTGAACTTAGTCCATATTGATGCCTACCGCCTCTCTTCCGGCGAGGATTTAAAAGCCATTGGAGCCTCGGATTATTTTTCCGATCCAAATTATGTCACCGTCATTGAGTGGGCGGACAAAGTAAAAGATGTTTGGCCGAAGAAAAGGATAATGATCTGGTTCGAGGTGAAAGGGAAAAACCAAAGAGAGATAATTATTAAACAAATTGGCAAATAAACAAAAACCCGGGATTGCTCCCGGGTTTTTGTAACCGTTCTCGAATTTCAGAGTTCGGATTGAATTCGCATTTAGCACTATTAATTATATCCTGTAGAATTATTTTGTCAAGGGGAAAATACTTAAACCAAAAACCATCCTTTTAAAGATGGTTTTTGGCGTGGAACCAAGGGGAATCGAATCCCTCTATCTGCTTGTCAAGTGAAGATTTCCCGCCTTGGGATGGCCCCACAGAGAGAGTTTAACAAAAGAGGGATAAAGATGGGATAAAAAGATTAAATCAGACTTTATTTTTTTTGGAAAACAAAAACCCGGGAGTAATCCCGGATTTTTAATTTAAAATTACTCTGAAACTCTAAACACCTCGTCCACGGAAGTAATTCCGTCCAGAGCCTTTAGGAGTCCGTCCTGGACCATGGTAATGACCCCTCTCTTCTTAGCCATCTCCTTAATATCCACCTCAGACAAATTTCCCTTAGTGATGGCATCCTCAATCTCGCCTTCAATAGGCATGATTTCGTAAATCCCGATACGTCCTTTGTATTTAAGTCCCTGGCATTTTTCACAGCCTTCGGCAGCAAAGAATTTAAGATTCTGCATATCCACTTTAATTTCTGAATTGGCGGGGAGATCGTTCAAGATGCTCGTGGCCTTGGTTAAAACCTCGGGATTCAGGGCAGCCTCTTTCTTGCAGCTCTGGCAAAGCCTTCTCACTAATCTTTGGCCAATGGCGACATTTAAAGAAGGAGCCAGAAGGAAAGATTTGGCGCCCAAAGCCAGAAATCTTGGAATAGTGCCGAAAGCATCATTGGTATGGATAGTGGAGAGAACCAAGTGTCCGGTCAAAGCGGCCTGGATGGAAATTTCCGCTGTGTCCAAGTCCCGGATTTCACCGACCATGATAATATCCGGATCTTGGCGGACAATGGATCTTAGTCCCTGGGCAAAAGTGTAGTTTTTGTTCACTTGGCTTTGGTTTATTCCCTCCAATTCGTATTCAATGGGATCTTCAATGGTAATGATTTTCACATCAGGTTGGTTCAGTTTTTTCAAGATGGCGTAAAGAGTGGTCGTCTTGCCGGATCCGGTCGGACCAGTCGTGACGATCATGCCATTCGGCCTTCGGATCTCTTTTTCCAGAATCTTAAAGGATTGTCCTCTAAGGCCCAGGTCGTCAAAAGAAAGGTTGGCGGCTGAAGACATTAGGAGACGGATAACGATGCTTTCGCCAAAAGCGGTGGGCAAGGCGGAAACACGGACATCTACCCGGTCATTCTCTAAAAAAATGGAAAACCTGCCGTCTTGAGGCCGGTCATATATGTTGATTTTCAATTTGGCCAGTTGCTTGATCCTGGAAGCGACCTTGGGCCAGGTTTCTTTATCTAGGGAGGCCACGTCGTTTAAGACGCCGTCAATGCGGTATCTGACCTTAATACCCTTTTCTTCAGCTTCAATATGAATGTCTGAAGAGCGGGATTTGATAGCCGCGGCGATGATTAAAGTGACTAGTTCTGTTAAAGAGGATTTCCTAATTTTCCGGTCTAGTTCCCGGAAGTCCAGGATTTCTTTCTCGAATTTTTTAAGATCTTCCTGGGTAATCTCCACACCGGAAACAAACTTACGGATTTTAGGAAGGTTTTCGTAAAGAGCCAGAACATTTTCCAGGCTGTGCTGGGAGATTATGTAGGTGGAGGCATGGGCATGGAGTTTTTCCGCCAGCCCAGCTTCTTTTTTCTTTACTTCCTCGGTATAATTCAAAGTTCCTAAACGGATCTCTTTGCCGTTGTTTAAAAAGCAGACCGCTTTTAATATTTCCGCTTCCTCCTGGCTGATCGTCGTCAGGGTTTCAGGAGAAATGGCAAAGCCGACTAAATTAATGTATGGCAAACCAACAGCGTCGGCTAGACGCTTGGTTTCCCCCTCTTTTTCTTTGAGGGAAATCTCATGCATTTTTTCCTGAAGCTTGGCTTCGGCACCTTCTTCCTCGGCTTGGCCCGGAAGCAAGTCTTCAAGTGATGGTCCTAGGTTCGGCATATGCTGTATTATATCTTTTTTGCGGATTTAAGTAAAATCACCCTGCTAGTTAGGCAGGGTGATTTGATTTGATTTATTTTTTCCCTATATCCGGCCAGGTGCCGGCGCTTCGCAGTATCCGGCTCACGCCGTCTCCGCCTGAGATGCGGGTAAAGAGCATGATCCAGCTGGCCCACTGGAAGACTGAAAGAATGGCGGTGATCATCAGGGCGATGACAGCGATAAGGACGAGGATAATGACGCTGGAACAAGCAATGAGCCACCAAGGAGAGGCAAGGTAGAAAGTGAGGATGAAAGGGATGGCCATGAGGACGAGAGTAATAATGGAAGTGATTACGGCGGCAATGAAGTAGGCGACAAAAAGGATGAAAGCCATTTCAATGGAAATAAGCCAGTTGTTTTTAAACAGTTTCCAGGCGGATTTAAGAGCCGGACCGAATTTCTGTTTCTTTAATAACAAGAAGAATGTCTGGTAGCGGGCTATGAAGGACAGGATAAGGATGATGGCTATGGCAACGATAAATAGGATTAAGTAAAGCAATCTGCCGGCTAAGCCGAAAGGCCAGAGAATCAGAAGCCAGCCGACTAAGATGAGAATAAAGAAAATAATGATTTTAAAAAGCGCGTTAATGCCTAAAACCGGCCAGAAATTCTTTTGCGCAAAAGCCACGCCCTCATTGATGGCCGATTTTTTATTCTTGTTGGCTAGATCCAGATTACGGATCAGTCCGGCTTGGGAAACGACAGACAGCCAGATGAAGAAGAGGATGATTAAAATAGCCACAACCATGACGACCAGAGCCATAATAAAGGAAAGGGGCTGGTTCATAATAGTTTGCCCAGTATTGGCAAAAAAATGACCATTACTGGCTCCTTGGCCTAATCCTTGGCCAAGTCCTCTCATGGTTTCTCCCATTAACCCGAATTTATTCTCCGGATCGCCCAAGGCGCGCATCAGGATTTCGAATTCGCCTCCGCCTAAGATAGCGGCGAAGAGTCCGAAAAACCATAAAGATTTCATCTTAATGGCTATTTGCCAAGCCTTTTTCAGGATTGGACGGTAGAGAGCATGGTCCTCCATATGAATGGGTTAAGATTTATTGATTGCATTATACCATAAAATAAAGATAAATAAAAAAGACCCCGTTAAGGAGTCTTTCACCTTATTCAAATATAGCCTTGAACTCTTCGGATTCTATGGTTTCTTTTTCCAGAAGTTCCTTCACAATCTTTTCCAAATATTCTTTTTTATCCGTAATTATCTTCTTAGCCAGTTTGGCTGCTTCCTCGGTCAGGCGATGCATTTCCAAGTCAATTTCTTCGGCTGTCTTTTCGGAGTAGTCTCTCTGCTCGTGCATTTCCCGGCCCAGGAAGATCAACTCTTCCTTTTTGCCGAAAGTCCTCAGTCCGAGTTTGTCGCTCATGCCGTACTCAGTCAGAATTTCCCTGGCCAAGAGAGTGGCTTGGCGCAGGTCATTGGAAGCGCCGGTCGTTACATCATCAAAGACAATGCTCTCAGCCACGCGTCCGGCCAGCAGTACAGCCAACTCTTCCAAAAATTCATTCTTAGTATGGAGCTTCTTGTCTTCAATCGGAAGCTTGAGAGTGAAGCCGGCCGCCGAACCGCGGGCAATAATGGAAACTTTCCTTACCGGATCGGTGTGAGGCAGTTCGTGAGTGACCAGAGCATGCCCAGCTTCATGGTAAGCAGTAATCCTTTTTTCTTCGCTGGAAAGGATGTGGCTCTTTCTTTCCGGACCGAGCAGGATTTTGTCGATGCTGTTTAAGACATCCAGGCTGGTGATTTCCTTCTGGTTTTTCAAAGCCGCTAGAATAGCCGCCTCATTCAACAGGTTGGCTAAATCGGCGCCGGAGAAACCAGGGGTTCTTTCTGCCAAGCTTCTCAAATTAACGTCTATGGCCAAAGGTTTTTGTTTAGCATGGACTTTAAGGATTTCTTCGCGGTCGTTTAGATCCGGCAGATCCAGGATCACTCGGCGGTCAAAGCGTCCCGGCCTGAGCAAGGCTTTATCCAAGACATCCGGCCGGTTGGTAGCCGCGACAACAATGACGTTGGTGTTGGGATCAAAACCATCCATTTCCACCAGGATCTGGTTCAAAGTTTGTTCCCGTTCGTCATGGGAACCGCCCAGTCCGGCGCCTCTCTGCCTGCCTACCGCGTCTATTTCGTCTATAAAAATGATGCAAGGAGCGCTCTTCTTGGCTTTGCGGAAAAGATCCCTGACGCGGGAAGCGCCTACGCCCACGAACATTTCCACGAATTCAGAACCGGAAATAGAAAAGAAAGGTACGTTGGCTTCGCCGGCAATGGCCTTAGCCAAAAGAGTCTTGCCGGTTCCAGGAGCGCCTAAGAGCAATACGCCTTTAGGAATCTTGGCGCCTAGGGAAAGGAATTTTTTCGGATTCTTAAGGAAATCCACGACCTCCAAGAGTTCCTGCTTGGCTTCCTTGACGCCGGCCACTTCTTTAAAGGTTGTCCGATGTTTTTTGTTGTTCGGATTGAATTCTCTAGGATTGCTCTGGCCGAAGCTCATAGCCTTGCTGTTGGCGCCTTGGGCCTGTCTCATAATGAACCAGAAGAAGACAACGACAAAAATGACCGGGATGGCAAAGGGCAGGATGTTGATCATCCAGAAAGAAAGCTGGCTGTCTTGCTTTACTTCAATAGCCACTTTTTTTATCTTGTCCGGACTGACATTGTAGTTTTTTAAAAGCGCAGACAGGCTCTCCGAATTCTCTTTCCTGACCGTCTGAGTCTTGTCGTCTGAGAGGGTGATGGCGAGTTGGCTGTCTTCTATCTTGATGCTCTTTACTTGTTCGTTTTCAATCTCATTGACCAGAGTGGTTATGTCCACTTCCTGGCTTTGAGTCGCGGGCAGATTAAACAGACTGAATAAACCAGCTAAAGCAATAATTACAATAATAAAGATGATGATGTTTTTGGTGAGATTTTTCATTTTTTTAGTTTAATGAGTATAGTCATATGATAATGATTTTTTTTTAAAATGTCAAGATTTAAAAGGGAAAACAAAATCCCCCGGATTTTACTCGGGGGATTTATGATTATAGTTTACTCCGCTTTTTCTGCTGGAATTTCTTCCTTTGTTTCCGCAACTTCGACTGTTTCTTTCTTTTCTCCCTTAACCTCAGCCTTTTCTTTGGCTTTGGGCTTGGTCAGGCTCAGTCCCAAACGATGTTCCTTGGGTTCCATGGAAACAATGTAGAACTCCATTTCCTGGCCGACCTTGCCGATCTCAGAGATATTAGCCACCGGCTTCTCTGAAAGTTGGGAGATGTGCGCCAAACCCTGGATTTCATCGTCAATCTTGACGAACAAACCGAACGGATTGGTTTTGACTATCATGCCCTTTACTTTCTGTCCGGGTTTGTATTTCTTTTCCAAACCGTCCCAAGGATCTTTCTGCAGTTTCTTCATGGACAAGAAGATCTTGGAATTCTCGATTCCGATGATCTGGGCTTGGACTTCCTGGCCCACTTTGACGAATTCATTCGGATCGTCGATTCTCTGCCACGCGATTTCCGAGATGTGGATCAAACCTTCCAGTTTATCGAATTCCACGAAGACGCCGAAATCGGTGATGGCCGTCACCTTGCCGGTGATGAGATCCCCGATCTTGTATTTATTGATGACATCCTTCTGAGTCTCTTCCCAAGCGGCTTTTTCCGAGACAATTAATTTGTCTTCCTCTTGCTTGGCATCAATGACTTTAACTTCGAATTTCCTGCCTACGTATCCTTTTAAGACTTCCAAGATGCGATTTTTGTCTCCGCCCGGAACGCGAGGATAGTGTTCAGGAGAAAGTTGGGAAACCGGCAGAAAGCCCGGAGTATTGTCCACCATGACCATGAGCCCGCCTTTGTTGGCATCGACAATGCAGGCTTCGGCTATTTTGCCCTCTTTTTCATTTTCTTTGATAGTCTGCCAAGCCTTCTGTCTTCCGGCATAGCGGAAAGAAAGTTCCATTTCTCCGTTTTCGTTTTCCAATTCCAAAACCGTGGCTTCGACCTCGTCGCCTGGTTGCAAATTTTTGTATTGATCTGATTCATTGAAACATTCCCGGCCTCGGATGATCCCGGTAATGACGCCCCCAATGTCCAAATGGACCTCGCTTTTGTCAGCTGAGATGACCGTGCCTTTGATTAAATCCCCGGTTTTCGGGAAATTAAAATACTGCTTTTCTTCAAGCAGCTTACCCATGACTGAATCATTCTTGGAATCCTCTTTTTTTACAGTCGTTTTCATATGGTATTGTTTAGCCCTTCCTTATATGGAAAAGCCCTGCTTTTTATGATTTAAATTCAGGCTTGCAGGTTGTTAATTACGCTGGTAGCAGTATACCAAACAAGGGGGAGAATGTCAAGATAAGGGAAAGTTAAAGAGAGACCAGAAGATTTTAACATAATTTGAAGCTGCCTGGGGCATAATGGGAGGATGAAAATTACCGGAAATAACTTTGCTTTTATCGACAGTCAAA
>CAYIIA010000018.1:0-12071 GCA_964363385.1 uncultured Gammaproteobacteria bacterium | reverse complement strand
GGGGTGGGTGAGAAAAGGTCGGGCTCGATGCCCGGCCTTTTCTTTTGCTGAGAGATACGGCAGTTATTCCTCGGACGAGCCGTTAAAGAATTTGGAAGATTTGAAATTAGTCATGACGGAAAACATGAAATCTTCGGTTGGGAATGCCGGCCGGAAACTTTTGGGCCAGAACGGATACGAGGGATATGACAGCTGGGCTTTAGCCTCGGAGTTGCAGGCGTATTCTGAAACTGAAGCGACGGTTTTGGTTCAAACTCAGAGAGTCCGTTATTTTAACAACACCCAGGAAACCTTCAACCAGGGTTTGCTTCTTGAATTTGTGAAGACAGATAACCAGTGGAGGGTGGATGAAGCGGCTTGGCAATGATTTTAAAAACTGGCTTTTAGATTTAGTTTTCCCTAAAGCCTGCCTGAACTGCAAAAAAGAGGGTTTCTGGCTTTGTCCGGATTGTTTGGAGTTGTTGCGTCCCAAGTTGGAAAAAGAATGTCCGGTTTGCCGCAAGGCAAAGGAAGATGTATTAATCTGTCCGGATTGCCAGGACAAGTCTTTCTTAAAGGGCTTGTGGATTCTGACAGACTACAATCCGCTGACTCAGAAGATAATCCAAGCGGTTAAGTATGAGTTTCTGACGGATCTGGTCGGAAAATTGAATGGTTTGACAGAAAAATACTTTTCTTTGGTTCCTGGTTGGCAGAAAGATTTTGTGTTGCTTCCGGTCCCTCTTTCAAGGAAAAGATATTTGGAAAGAGGATTCAACCAAGCCAGGCTTTTGGCGGAAATGGCATCCCAAGTTTTGGAAAACAAGGTTGTTTCAGGGATTTTGCAGAGAAAAGTTTTTTCCAAGCCCCAGGCTCAGCTCTCAGCCAAGGAGAGGCTGGTCAATGTAAAAGGCAATTTTTGTATGACCAAGGACGGAATAAATTCCAAGGGGGAAAAGATCGTTTTAGTGGATGACGTATATACTACTGGCGCCACGATGCAGGAATGCGCCCGGATTCTCAAGGAAAACGGCTTTAATGAGGTGTGGGGGCTGGTTTTAGCCCGGGGTTGAAAAAAACGCGGGAAAATGTTAAGATACGGGGGTTGAGGTCAGGAGAGCTGGAGAGGTCGCATAGTGGTTGAGTGCACCGGTCTTGAAAACCGGAGTCCCCTTAAAAGGACCGCGAGTTCGAATCTCGCCCTCTCCGAAGGAGATGATGGAAATAATTTTAAATGTTTTGGAGAGGTGGCTGAGAGGCTGAAAGCGATAGGTTGCTAACCTATTATGCGTTTTTTAAGCGCATCGAGGGTTCGAATCCCTCCCTCTCCGGTAAGAGAACAAAGTATCGGAGGCGACCCGCTGTCTTATGGCGGCGGGGCGACCCGAGTAGCTTGAATTTATGGCTTTTTGTTAATAACCGGCTGTTTTTTTGATCTTGGTGCTCGACAAATAAAGTTAAAAGTTGTAAAAAAAGAACGATGGAAGTCGCTCTTTTTTAGTATATATTTTTTAACAAATAAAAAGAAATCTATGAACAATCCCAGAAAGAGGTCCGTTGAAGTAGTGGCTTCTCCAAGTAGGTCGCTTTCCGCAATCAGGTACTGTCTGTATGCTCGTAAATCAACGGAAGATGAAGAAAAGCAAGCATTATCTATTGATTCACAACTCAAGGAAATGAAACAAATCGCCGAACGAGACAGTCTCTATATCGCCGTAACGTATACGGAAGCCCATTCTGCAAAAGATTCAGGGCAACGGCCCGTTTTTAACAAGATGATTAAGGAGATACGGGAAAAAAGATACAACGCTATCCTTACATGGAATCCGGATCGCTTGAGCAGAAATGCCGGCGATCTTGGCAGCCTGGTTGATTTAATGGATAACCAATTATTAACTGAGATACGCACTTATAACCAAAAATTTAGCAATTCGCCAAACGAGAAGTTCTTGCTGATGATTCTCGGATCCCAGGCTAAGCTTGAAAATGACAGCTGAAGACGGTAAGATGCGTGAGACGGATTGCGCCAATACTGAACAGCTGAGATTTCCAAAGCCGTTTTCGATTTAAAGCTCCCGCCCCCAAAAATCACTCTCGTTGCGATCAAATAATCCGTTAGAAATATCGCAGATGTCCCTGTGTTTCTGGCGCATTATCTTCACGAACATTTTATGGGTGATTAAATAGCTTTCGTGGCCTTTCAGCATCTCGGCCATTTTATTATAGCATTGTTTTTGTTTTTTATTGTTGCCATAGCATTTTTTCGTACAGATATTGCCGTAAAACCAATTGCGGGCATGGACGGCTTTTATCGGTTCAGGCATAAGACTATTCCGCTAGTTTGTACCTCGTCGCCCGGCCTTTTCCGATCCGTTCGATCTTTTTCATCTCCAACAGCTTGTTCAATATCTGCGCCACCGTCGGTCCGGCGATCTTCAGGTCGTCCCGCAGGTTTTTCGGGGTGATGATTTCATGCTCATTCGCATAATTCCACACAGCTGACTGTTTTTCCGACAATAAATATTCTATGGATTCCTTAGACAGCAAATCAATGGCTATTTGCGTTTGTTTCAATAAGACAGCCAAGAAAAACAACAGCCACGGGCTGATATCTTCCTTGTTTGTTTTCCATGTCTTCTGCGATTTGTTCAGGGCGATGTAATATTCATTCTTGTTGTCCTCAACTATTTTTTCATGCGAAACATACGGCATGTATTCATAGCCGTTTTTAAGCAATAGCAAATTGGTAAGCACGCGCGAAGCGCGGCCATTGCCGTCTTGGAACGGATGGATGGACAGGAATTCAAAGATAAAGCCGCCGATGACGATCAGGGGATGGATTTCTTTCTTGTTTAAAAGATCCTTAGTGGTTGATAATAATTCGTTCATTTCCTTGCCGACTAGATACGGCGGAGTGGGATCGAATAGAACGCCGACCACATTTCCGCTTTCATCCCTCGCCTCCACCCGATTACTGCTTGATTTGTATTCTCCGCGATGGCGGATATCCTTTTGGGAGTACTTTAATAATTCGCCGTGGAAATGCTTTATAGTATTCTCGGACAGTTCCAATTTTTTGTATGAATCAAAAACATTAGCCAAGAGTTCGGCATAGCCAGCCACTTCTTGTTCGTCGCGAGTGATCAATTTTTGGATTTTCAATCCTTTCAGCAGTTTTTCAACTTGTTTGTCGGTCAATCGCGCGCCTTCAATGCGGGTGGATGCGCCCGAGGAAGTGATAATCACCGATTTTTTAAGTATGCCTAAAGTTTGGGGCGACAAATTCACCCCCATTTTCCATTGGCCCTTTAATTCGTCTATTTTGGATATCAGGCCGTAAATTTTATGGGTTATTTCTGGGGTAAAAGACAATTTTTGGCTGAATTTAGGCATATTTTATCTTATGTATTATCTATATTTGATTATATGTGATTATATTGGTTTTGTCAAATGGGAAAATTGACATTTGCAATAGGTCTCAAAATCCGTAAAATACTTGTATGGTTCCACGATCCGAGTATCTAAAAAATCAGTGTTTACAAAAAATCGGAAAACCCATATAATACCTGTGTAGCCGGATATCCAACCCGACTGCTCTAAAGGAGATAAAAATATGCCGGAACAAGAAAACCAAAAATTAAGCGAGGTGGTTTTTTCCTGGACTTGCTCGGAATACGAAAAATACCAAAAAAATGTTTGGTGGTATGTTTTGTCCTTGGTCATTCTCAGCCTTATGATCTGGTGGTCGCTGAGCGATGGTCCTTGGGGCGGAGGCAGGAATTATCTTTTTGTGGTTTTCCTCATCCTTTGCTACCTAGTTATCTTGATGTATGAAGTCCGTGAGCCGGCCAAGGTCGATTTCGCCATTACTTTAGACGGTGTTAAATTCGGAGGAAAGTTCCATTACTACCGTGAGATCCAGGATTTTTTCATTGTTTACCAGGATCAGGGGATCAAGAGCCTGTATCTTGATTTTAAAAACCCTTTGCGCGGACGTTTGTCAGTCCCTCTAGACGGCCAGGACGCCATCGCCGTACGGGAACACCTTTTGCAGTTTGTAAAGGAAGATTTGGATTGGGAGGTCGAGCCTATGGCGGATCGCTTGCGTCGCTGGCTCCGGTTCTAATTAGCGTCCGTAGCTCAGTGGATAGAGCATCAGCTTGCGGAGCTGAGGGCCGCAGGTTCAATTCCTGCCGGACGCAATATTCAAGCCACCATGACAACCCTAGACACCCAAGTAGGCGAACTGAGCAGTGTCGGCAGAAGCTTGGCGCCAAAATTAAAAAAATTGGGAATTGAGACCGCGCGCGATCTCATTTTTTATTATCCTTTCCGTTATGATGATTTCAGCCAACTACTAACCATTGACAAGCTCTCTCCGGGAATGGTGGCAACCGTCAGAGGTAAAGTGGAGATCCTAAAAAGCCGGCGCAGTTTCCGCCGGAGGAAATTCCTGGTGGAAGGGATTGTAAGCGACGAAACCGGATCCATTAAAGTGATCTGGTTCAACCAGCCCTGGATCGTCAAGAATTTAAAGATCGGAGACGAGGTGTATCTGGCTGGAAAAGTTTCCGGCGATCTCTTTGACCTGAATTTCAATTCCCCTAGCTATGAAAAGATCTACGGCGGAAAAAGCAAATCGGCCGGCACCCATACCGGACGCCTGGTTCCCATCTATTCCTTGACTGAAGGCGTCTCTGCCAAACAGATCCGTTTCCTCATAAGATCTATTTTGCCTTTAACGGAAAAAGTCGAAGATTTCCTTCCCTCAGCCATTAAGGAAAAAGAAAAATTGTTTTTCCTTTCCTCGGCGCTGGAAGCCGTCCATTTTCCCAAAGACAAGAAGGAATTGAATCAAGCCAGAAAAAGATTGGCTTTTGACGAGATTTTCTTGTCCCAGCTCTGGGCCCAGATTAGAAGACAGAGCCTGGAACAGGAAAAATCCCCTCAGGTCAATTTTTTCCAAAAAGAAACAGCGGATTTGGTTAAAAGTCTTGGTTTTGAATTGACTAGCGACCAGAAAAGGTCTGCTTGGGCGATCTTAAACGACCTGCAGAAAGAAAGACCCATGAACCGTTTAGTAGAAGGAGATGTGGGTTCTGGCAAGACATTAGTGGCAGTCCTAGCTTTGTACAATACGGCTCTTTCCGGATTCCAGTCTTGTTTCATGGCGCCAACGGAAATCCTGGCCCTCCAGCATTTTGAGACGATTAGGAAATTACTCAACGAAGAAGTGAAGATCGGGTTGCTTACCCGCTCGCAGAGAGTCATCGGCAATTTCAAGGTTTCTAAAAAAGAATTTTTAGATGCCTGCCAAAGCGGAGAACTCCAAGTGGTTATAGGCACCCATGCCTTGATCCAGTCCGAGGTTGATTTTAACAGCCTTTCCCTGGTTGTCGTGGATGAACAGCATCGTTTCGGCGTTTCCCAAAGAAAAGCTTTGAAACAGAAGAGCCGTCTCCTGCCTCATTTCCTTTCTCTTTCCGCCACCCCTATCCCTCGCTCTTTAGCCTTGACTCTTTACGGCGATCTGGATCTTTCCGTTATCCAGGAAATGCCTAAAGGCAGGAAGAAGATTATGACCAGATTGGTTTCCCCGGAAAAGAGGCAGTTGGCGTATGAGTTTATTTTAAAACAGATACAAGAAGGCAGGCAGGTTTTCGTCGTCTGTCCTTTAATTGATTTATCCGACAAATTAGGCGTCCGCTCGGTCAAGGAGGAATTCAAGAAATTAAATGAAGAAGTCTTTCCGGATATTCCCGTCGGTCTGCTCCACGGCAAAATGAAACCTCAGGAAAAAGAGGAAGCGATCAATGATTTTGTTTCCGGGAAGAACAAAATTCTAGTTGCCACCTCGGTTATTGAAGTGGGGATTGATGTTAAAAACGCCAGCGTCATGATGATCGAGGGCGCAGAAAGGTTCGGTTTGGCCCAACTCCATCAATTCAGAGGCAGGGTAGGCAGGGGAGAACACCAGTCATATTGTTTTCTTTTTACAGAAAGCGAAGAACCGGAAACCCTGCGCCGTTTAGAGGCGTTAGTGGAATCCAGCGACGGCTTTGCATTGGCAGAAAAGGATCTTTCCTGGCGCGGAGCCGGACAGTTGTTCGGTTTTGAACAATCCGGATTTTCCAAATTCAAAATGGCGGATTTAAGCGATTTGGATATGGTTAAGAAAGTGAAGCAGACAGTGTTGGATTTTTTGGAAAAAAACACAATAGATAATCATCCATTGCTTCAAGAAAAATTGGAATCTTTGGGTTTTTCAGATCATCTGGAATAGCGCCAAAGCTTGTCTTTATAATCTTTGGCATAGTCCACGCCGATTCTCGGCGTTCTTTTTATCTTCCCGATCTTTTCTCCCCGGTCCTCTATCCAGAGTTCAGCCTCTTTTCCAAAAGCTTTCGCATTGTTTAATCCAAGATCTATTTTAAAAGACCGGCAGACTCTGCCCGGCCCGTTAATTTCTCCGGATTCGGTTTCCACGCTCCTGATTAAGACAGCGGCCGGATAACCCTTCTTTTCGGTTACGATATTCAGGCAGAAATGCATGCCGTAGACCAGATATATGTACCAATGACCGGGATCACCGAACATAACTTCATTCCTTTTGGTCTTTCCCCGGCTGGCATGGGAAGCCAGATCCTTTGGACCGTTGTAGGCTTCCACCTCGATTATCTTCCCGGCAATGTTCTTTTTCCCGATTTTCCTTACCAAGTATTTGCCTAAAAGATTTTTGGCGACAAAGAGAGTTTTCCGGCGGTAGAAAGAGGGGGGAAGGATTTTGTTCATTCTATCTTCCCGGTATGACACAGCCATTTTGGCCGCTGAAGTCCCAAATCCCGCCGCTTTGAAAACAGACTGCCATAAAACTTGAAGAGCCGTTTTCGGTTTCAAAGAGGCAATCATACGAACCACTAGTAACAACCACGCGACCACTGCCGGTATTAGCGCAAGTATTGCGCCAATCTGGTTGGTTGGATGTAGGTTTGACGCAGCCGTATTTGCCGCTATAATCCCAAACCCAGCCGGTATTAGCGCAAGCTTGGGAAGCGTTTTGGCCGTTAATAACGCAGTCGTTATTGGTAGAGTTGAAAGTTCCGCCCGCAGCCTCGCAATCCTGTTTCCAGTTTTCATTTGTCGGCTCGCGGTTGTCCAAGATCGGTTGATCAATACAAACGCAATCCCAGTTGGAATTACCCGGGTCGTTGCTGACAGGCAAAAAAGAAGCGACAATCTGTTTTTTGCCGGCGCAATATTGTTCGCAAGCAGCCTGGGCTTTTGCTCTGTCTCGCTCGTTTATCCTGGCTTCTCCGTCGGCTCCGTACATTCTGACACTGCTCAGATCTGGTTTTGGCCCTTGGAGTTGGAAAGAATCACCCTTGCTTAATTCTGGCATGCTCAAATTCACCAAATTAGGATTGACTAGAAATAAAATCGTGTAAGAGAGGAAAGCCAGGACTAATCCCGTAATCGCCGCAATGATCCTTTCCTTAGCGTCTTTGATCGCTTCAGATTCTCCTCGGGAAGTGAGCCATTTGAATCCGCCCCACATGATCATGACGGCCGCCACGATTCCCACCGTGCCCAAGACGAAGTTGTACCAGAGCTTGACATACTCGGAAAAATCGTTCACCTTTGTCTGTGTGCCAATAGGGACATTAAGACGTATGCCAGATTCAGCGCTTGCGGTTTCTGGCGGCGTGGTCATTTGTTGCGCTTGAGCTATACCGGCGGAAACAAGGAAGAGCAAGAGAGTGAAAAAAATAATTTTATTCATTGTAGTAGTTGTAGTATGAAGATGTCCTCTGCACATAATCCTGGGTTTCAACCAGTCCTCCCGGATTAGTGCAGCATTGGTAGGCGCGCACATTGTCTTCGCAATCGCGGCTTTGGCTTAAAGCGTGGCCTGAACCGCGGGCATAGTCGGCGTTGTAGCCGGCAAAAATATCAGCCGTACCCAATCCTTCTTGGTTTTGACTAATGAATGCCGCGGCTAATTGGATATTAAGGTCGTCATTATACATTAAATCATTTTCGTTATAGGTGATGCCAAAATGAGTCGCTACTTCCTGGGCTGTGGCCGGCATGAGTTGCATCAGGCCTCTGGCGCCAGCGCTGCTCGGTCCGCGATTTCGGCCGTTGGAAGATTCAGCGCCGGCAATCGCTCTTAAAACGTTTGGCTCCACTCCGTATTGCTGGCCGTATCTTTCAAATAATTGGTTTTGGTCATAGCTACTTTGAGGGTTAGTATATCCGCTAGGTGGCTGTTGCGCTGGGACATTACTGTAGTTTAAAACTGTGCCGGAATTATCCGCGCAAACCCGCGATACGCCTTGCTGGCTTTGTGCCTGATTTGTCGGACCAGAAGTTTGGCTGACAGAACCGTGGCTGCCGGCTAAATTACTGAAATCCGCTTTAGTCAGTTCGGGCATGCTTAGATACACCAAGTTAGGATTGATTAGAAACAAAATCGTGTAAGAAAGGAAAGCCAGGACTAATCCCGTAATCGCCCCAATGATCCTTTCCTTAGCGTCTTTGATCGCTTCAGACTCTCCTCGGGAAGTGAGCCATTTGAATCCGCCCCACATAATCATGACGGCCGCCACGATTCCCACCGTGCCCAGGACGAAGTTGTACCAGAGCTTGACGTACTCGGAGAAATTAGCCACTTTAGTGACTTCCCCGATAGGGACATTAAGAGTCACGGCTAAGGCAAGAGAGGGTAGAGCCAAAACGCCGAAAAGGAAGAAAAAGAAAAATATTTTTTTCATCTTACAGGTTTATTTTGTAGAGCCGGTTGGTATTCTGGTCATGGAAGAAAAGCTGGTTGCCAGAGGTCATTATCCGGTCAATGGCATGATTGCCTTCCGGTACAGCCAGAAGTTTTTTACTGCCGGTAGAGAGGTCTATCTCATAAATCTGGTCGATATAACCGCTGGCTTGTGATCTGTCCAGAGAAACGCCGTCCGGCAGATTGGATGGAACGGCGCAAAAGAGCTTTTGACTGTTGGTAAAAGAACATTTGTCGCTCCAGGTCTGCAAATTAAGCTGATGCCGGTTATTCCCGATATTTGAAGGATCCGCATCCGCGATCCAGAGCTCAGGCTTGTAGCCATTACCGCTGTTATACACGCTGTAAACCATTCTGTCGCCTTCAGGCGACCACTGTCCCTCAAACCCTCTTCCTTCCACTAGCATGTATTTGAAATTTTCATTGTTCAAACCGACGAAATAAACTTCAGAACGATTCAAGTCTTTGCCTTTGGAAAAAGTGGCGATCATTTGGTTGTTAGGGGACCAGTTCACTTGGAACTGATCTTCTTTTTCCCCAATATTTTCCAGAATCCGGCTTTGGGATCCGTCTGGTCCGGCTATAGCCAGAAATCTGTTTTCCACATCCAGAGCCATGCTTTTAAAGGCGATCCCATTATCTGCGGGCGCAAAGGAAAAATCCTGCCAATGTTTAGGCAGAGTCACTTGTTTGTTTGTGTTGAAGTCATAGACAATATTAGAACCGTCTGGATATTCCAAAACCGCTTGGCCTCGGTTGTTGGCCCAGGTCACCTGGCTGACATTGTTAAAAACTTTGCTGTTGTAAGTAGTCACTTCTCCGTTCGCGGAAACACGTTGGAATGTGCCGGTATTAGGGTTGTAATACAGGATGTCTCCGTCCGGGCTCATGACCGAATTGGAAGCCGGATCATTGGTCAGCATCGTGGTTTTAGTCAGACCGCCCTGAGCGGTTTCAGCCGGTGCGGTCGTTACTCCTTCCGGAGTGTACGTTTCATTGGCATTGGTTCCGGATGGGGTCAGCTGGCCATTGGCATTTAAAAGATACGTTCTGCCATTGATGTTTATAGTCGTCGGAAGCTGACCGTTGACTGCCAGGTTGGCGTTGGTTTGCGGAGCCGGAGCTTGGAATAATGACCGCCAGAAGAAGAAATACAGGAAAAAAGCGAATGAAGCCACAGCGGCGACAAAGAGAACGATGAGGAGGATTTTTTTCCAGTCCATATGTTTTAATTTATAATCTTGAAGCGGCTTCGGTAGCGCCGGTTTCTCCTCCCGGCAGGTATTCCGCTGTCACGATGTTAATTTTGTCCCACCAAGAAAGATCGTAAACAAGCGAATAAATCAAATAAACAATAGCGCCAATAACAGTCAGCACAAAAACATCAAGAAGGACGATTAGGATTATTTCAAAAATTTTGGCAAAAGTTTTGTCTGGAAGCCATTTGCCAATAGCGTAATCTTCTCCCAGCTGGCAAATATATTGAGGCAGGAGAAGAGAGCCAACCATATGGACATTCAAGTAAAGCAGGGAAAGGAGAGTCCAATCCAGCCAAACCGAACCCAAAAAAGTGGTCAATGGCCCTCTGGAAAATTCCTGGGTAACAGTACCAACAGCTTGCTTCGCCATATCGGCGGCGCTTTCAGCCTCGGATGATTTTTCATTTTCAAACCTGGCTACATCCTGCATTCGGCGGACAGAGCCTTTAACAGGCCGTTTTGAATTACCGGTATTTGCCGGTTGGATCCTTTGTCTTCTAGTGTTCAACCCTAATTCCATGGTACGCGAGTCAATGACCGCTTCCGCTCCTGGCATGGGCTTTTAGTTAATCTTAACTCACTTGTATTATACCATTTTTTGCGCTTAAACGCACAATATGGTCAGAGGCAATTTCTTCAGACAGGATTTTCCTGGCTAGGGGAGTCTCTATAGTCTCCTGGATCGCCTTGCTAATCCCCCTGGCTCCCTGAGAAGTTTCCAGGCTTTTTTGGGCTAAGAATTTGACTGCCCCGGAGTCAAATTCAAGTTTTAGTCCCTGGTTAGAGAGCTTTTTATCCAATAATTCCAATTCTAATTTAACGATTTTAACTAAATCCGCAAGTGTCAGAGAAGGAAAGTATATTATCTTATCCAACCGGTTTAAAAATTCCGGTTTAAAGTAGTTTTTGACTTCTTGAGTCACTTTTTCTTCCAAAATCTTTTGTTCAACCGGCAAATTATCCCCAAAGCCGATATTCTTCCCGTTCTTGAAATACTGCGAACCGATGTTGGCGGTCATAATAATAACCGTATTGCGAAAGTTAATCCTGGTCCCGGTCGCATCTGTTAAATAGCCATCATCTAAAACTTGGAGAAGCAGATCAAAAATTTCGGGATTGGCTTTTTCCACCTCATCCAAAAGAACCAAGGAATACGGCTTATGCTTGATCTTTTCCGTGAGCTGTCCGCTTTCTTTGTACCCTACGTATCCGGCCGGAGCGCCAATGAGTTTGGAGATGTTGAATCTTTCGCTGTATTCAGACATGTCTATCCGTAAGAATCCGTCCGCGCCGAAAAGAAGCTGGGACAATATTTTGGCCGTGTAAGTCTTTCCCACTCCGCTGGGACCGGCAAAAAGGAAAGAGGCCAGCGGTTTTTCTTCGCCCATAAGTCCGGTTTTGGCTCGTTGAATAAATCCGGAAATATTTTCTAGAGCCGGATCCTGACCGATTATCTTTTCCTTGAGTTTCTGGGTTAAGTTTAAAACCAGCTTTTTTTCCGAAGAAGCCAGATTTTCCACTGGAATCCCGGTAGTCTGGGAAAGAACACGGGTTATGTCTGAGACAGTAGTCTCTCCTTTCAAAGTTTTTTCTCCAAAAGAATCCTTTAATCCGGAGATTTCTTTTTTTAGGAGGGAAATCTGGTCTTTTAGAGCTATGGCCAAAACAAAGTCTTCCTTTAGGATGGAATTATCCTTCTCTTTTTCCAGTATGGTCAGCCTTTTTTCCAATTCCTTGAACTCCTTTTCTTTTTTAGTCGGTTGCCAATCAACCTTGACTCCAGCTGAGGCTTCGTCAATGAGATCAATGGCCTTGTCCGGCAGAAACTTATTCGGCAGATATCTTTGGCTCAGGGTAATAGCGGATGTAATGGCTTCCTCGGTTATTTTAACTTGGTGGAAGTCTTCAAAATACGGTTTAAGGCCGGTCAGGATGTTCAAAGTTTCATTAAAATCCGGTTCGCTGATCCTGACCGGCTGGAAACGTCTGTCCAAAGCCGGATCGTTTTCAATGGATTTGCGGTAATCCTGGTAAGTCGT